>CALDOC010000065.1 GCA_937914675.1 uncultured Sulfurimonas sp. | reverse complement strand
GAACGAAAAGAACAAAAAATCTCTTCTTTACAATTACAATCCTTATCTTTGCATCTACTGCGCAGAGTGCGTGAGAGCCTGCCCAAAACCGAACGAAGCTCTTTGGCAAAGCAACGTAAAACCCTCCATTGCCATCAAAAGCGACAACGTAAATTCTAGTTGGTTTGAGCTTGAGAAGTTACATAAGAAGGTTTAACTTTGTTTGATCGTTAGCATAACTCCATCCCAGAATTTTATACGCGCTTTTATCGCCGCAATCGCGGCTTCTTCCGCTTCGGCGATTTTCTCAGCGTCGTCTTCACATAAAAGTTCGAGCATGCGAAGAGACATAGGTCCGTGAAAATCGCCGTCTAAAAGTATGTGACGATCCAAATAGTAGTGAAACACTTCCGCTTGGTCTCGAGATACGCTCATTTTCTCAAGAAGGGCGCGAAACATTTGAGGAATGATATGCTCTCTACCTAGAGCGAACGCCGCGGCGACTACATGAGGCTTATCGCTATTTATAAAACCAAAGGTGGTTTTCATAAACTCTTTTGCTGGTTGAGGGACGTCAACGGTCTCCATGGCTTTTTCTACCGAACTTGAGGTAACTTCGGATATAAACTCGCGTATAAGTTTAGAGCTTCCCTCTTTCACTTCTTCCATAGCCGAAGCGTAAAGATTAAAATGGCTTGTGTAAGTTGGCGTTCCATCTTCTAGGGGAATTCCCTCGTCAGACTCCTCTTCGAGCACGATGTCGTTTATAAAACGCTGAACATGCGCGTCGCCATGAGGAAGCCAAGGCGCTCCCGCTGGCGCTATTACGTTTTGCAAATACTTAACAAGCGACATAAAATCCCATACTGAAAATATGTGCCGTTGCATAAAAAGCGTTAAGTCGTCCATTGTTTTAACTTCTGAGTATATGGGATGCGAAGCGAGTTCTTGTCGTAATATTTTAATATTTTCAAGTGGAAAAGTTGTCATATTGAGAATTGCCTTTTTTTGAGATTTTAGCGAAAATAGATAAATTTAAAATATTGGCAAATGTTTTTTGCTAGAACGAAACTTGCATTTTATTTTCTAAACAACTCCAAAGGAGTGTCAAGATGGTAAACAGAGCCAAAATAAAAGAACTTATGAACGAGAGCGCTTGTTCTCACTCCAAAGATAAAAAACCGGGAGAGGGTTGCGACATGCCAAAGCCAGGGATGGCGGCGGGGGGTTGCGCTTTCGACGGCGCGCAGATTTCGCTTTTTCCTTACGCCGACGCCGTGCATTTGGTTCATGGACCTCAAACTTGTTTAGGCGCTTCGTGGGAAACGCGAGAGACGCTTAGTTCTTACGAGGGTCGCGACCACACCAGCATGGGCTTTACGACGGGAATTACCGTAAACGACGTCATTTTTGGCGGAGACAAACGCCTTGCGGATTCCATTGATTACATTATGCAAAACTATAAACCCGAAGCCATTTTCGTCTACTCGACTTGCGTGACCGCGATGGTGGGCGACGACATCGATATGACTTGCAAACTAGGAAGCCAAAAACATGGAGTTCCAGTCGTGCCGGTTCACGCTCCGGGTTTTGTGGGTGGGAAAAATCTTGGTTCGCGTATCGCTGGTGAAGCAGTGCTAGAACATCTTATCGGTACAAAAGAGCCAGAACTTTTGACGCCTTACGATATAAATCTTATAGGCGACTATAATGTGACTGGTGACATGTGGCAGTATCTACCCTTGTTTGAAAAGATTGGTATTAGAGTTTTGAGCTCCATGAGCGGGGATGGTCGAGTCGGCGATATACGAGGCGCTCATCGTGCAAAGTTAAATGTCATTGTCTGTGCCAAATCTCTTATAACGCTCTGCCGTAAGATGCAAGAAGAGTACGATATAGCTTGGATTTCCGTCTCTTTTTACGGTCAGCGCGACACGAGTTTCGCCATTCGCGAGATTGTAAAAGCTCTAGGCGATGCTGATCTGATGGCAAAAGCCGAAGCGGTTATAGCCGAGGAAGAAGCGAAACTTCAAGAGAAGTTACTTCCATACCAAAAACTTTTCGCCGGCAAGAAAGCGGTTTTAAACACAGGCGGAAACAAAGCTTGGTCGATAGCGTCGGGTCTGCAAGATTTGGGCATAGAAGTGGTCGCCACTTCCATAAAAAAATCTACCGCGGACGACGTTGAAAAAGCGAGAGAGTATCTAGGCGAGAGCGGCGTTCTTATGAAATCTCCCGCTTCGGAACAATCAAAAGTCATAGACGAGCGAGGCGCTCACATTTTACTCGCAGGGGGGAGAAGCCTTTACACCGCCATAAAGAAAAAAATCTCCTTCATAGACGTAAACCAAGAGAAAAAAGTGAGTTACGGCGGGTACGACGGACTTTTAAATTTGGCGGAAGATTTGAAGTACGCGTTTGCAAATCCAGTCTTTGCCAACGTCTCTAAAAAAGCTCCATGGGAAGTGGCGTGATGGAGTTTAAAAAAATAGAATTAAGCAAACGCGAGCATAAACCTTTACAAGTAAATCCTATAAAACACTCGCAACCCATGGGCGCGGCGTTGGCGTTTATGGGCATACGAAACTGCATGCCTCTTATGCATGCTTCGCAAGGCTGCGCGTCTTACACGAAAGTGTTTTACACTCGTCACTTCAACGAACCCATCGCGATGTACAACACTTCCGTCAGCGACATAACCGCCATCCTCGACGGTGGCGACTATTCGATTTTGATGGCTATTGAAAACATTACGAAAAAAAACAAAACGCTCAAACCCGAGATTATCGGTCTGCACACGACGGGACTTACCGAAACCAAAGGCGACGATGTTCGCAGCGTCGGAACTCACATAGAGATTCCATACTGTTACGTAAACACTCCCGATTACGAGGGCGGAATGGAGAGCGGTTGGGCGCTGACCGCCAAAGCTCTCATCGTTCAGCATACGAAGGCCGCTACGGAGATTAAGCCAAACAAACTTCTTTTGTTGCCACATGTCAGCATGCAACCCATCGAGGTTGAAAAGATAAAAGAGTTTTGTGAAGGTTGTGGGTTTGAAACGCTGGCGCTTCCCGATTTGTCCACCTCTTTGGATGGTTATCTCAGCGAAGGTCAAGGCAAACTTGGAACGGGAGCCATTGGCGTAGACGACATTGCGGAGCTGGCAAATTCAGCTACGGTCGTTACCATTGGAACGTCTATGATAATGGCCGCAAACGCGCTGCTACAAAAAAATGACAAAATAAATCACATCCATTTTAACCATTTGATGGGTCTGGAAAATAACGACAATTTTGTAGCCCAGTTGATGAAAATAGGACAAAATGAGCCAAAGTCATCAGTCAAACGTTGGAGAGGCAGACTTCAAGACGCGATGCTCGACGCCCATTTCCTCATAGGTTCGTCCCATTTCGTCATCACTGGAGAGCCTGACATGTGCGTGGGCATGTGTGAGCTGCTTCAAAGCGTTGGAGGTACGATAGACGCGCTAATCGCGACGAATTACTCGCCTGTTTTAGAGACCATAAAGGCGCAAAACGTCTTTGTTGGCGATTTGGAAGACGCCGTAACTCATTTTGAAAAAGCTGATCTGGTGATTAGTAATTTTCATGCGGAACGATTATTGCACTCACAAGAGAAACATACGGCTTTAACGCTAAGAGGGTTTCCAAATTATGAAGAGTTGGGCAACCAACTAAAAAACGATCAACTTTACGAGGGAAGCGCGCAGTTCCTTTTTGAAGTTGCAAACGCGCTGCGTCATGTAAAACATGGACGCTAAAAATTTATAATAAAGGTAGTTTGTAATGAGTGAATCAACAAAAATAACGGTAGAGAGTACGGATAGTTTAGAAAACGCCATCAAAGTGGCGTTCGCTTCTAAGGATATGGAGACCATAAACGCCCACTTTGGCGGAGCGAAAGAGTTTGTGGTTTATGACGTTTCCAAAGACGCTTTTAAACTCAGCGGAGTGGTTAAAACAGACGATTCCAATTTTAACGGCGACGATAAAACGGACTTTAAAGTAAAAGCGCTCGCTGGAGTGAACATCATGTATTGCGAATCCATTGGCGGAACCGCCGCCGCTAAAGTGATTCGTGGCGGGATTAATCCAATGAAAGTGAACGAACCTCGTAAAATAGAAGACGTTTTAAAAGAATTGGTAATTATGATAAACGACAACCCTCCACCGTGGGTGAAAAAGATTATGAACATACAAACTACGGAGGATCCACGCCTAGAGCGTTGGACGGCGGAATAAACGAGTAAAATAAAAAAGCGACTAGTTGCGCGTACTTAACAAATTAAGGAATTAAGATGAGCGAAATAAATAAAGAAAATAGTCCATTTACGCAGGAGTTGATTCGTCAACTAAGAGCGATCGATCAGTTTGGAAACTGGGCAAAGTTGAGTGATGAAGAGGTTTTGACTAAGATATACGTCAAAACGAAAGAGGACTTAAAAAAGATACCGATTATAGCGGACATCGACGAGATGCTCATAGGTCAAATCAAGATGATATTCAAAGCGGTGGCTCTTCAATTTGAGCGCCAAACTGGCGTGATGTGCAACGTCGTGATGGAGATGAGCCACGAGGGTTTTGGCCGCTGCATCGTGATAGCGGGTCGCATCGTTTTAGTGGACAAATACTTTAAAGACGCGCATAGATTTAGTTTTAGAACTGTGGAAAAACTCTTTGAAGAGGGAGACAAATACCTAGCAAGCGCGTTTACGACGTACGATCAATATAAACCGTGCAAAGGAGAGGAGTAAATGTCAAGCGTCGGAATATTTGTTGGAAGCAGTAGTGGAATAACTCAAAAAGCCGCTGAGAAGTTAGAAGAGTTGTTTGAGGGTTGCGAGTTAATCAATATGGAAGAAGATTACGACGGTCTTGATCAATTTGACGACTTTGACGTTTTACTCATAGGTTCTTCAACATGGGGTCAAGGCGATCCTCAACGCGATTGGGTGGATCCACTTTTCGAGTTGACGAACGAGGAGCCTGATTTTAGCGGCAAGAAAGTCGCTTTTTTTGGCGCGGGGGATCAAAAGAGCCATCCAGAAGAGTTTGTAAGCGCTTTGGGAAAAATGAAAGATCTCTTTAGTAAATTAGGCGCGGATACAGAGTTTGGCAAGTGGCCAACCGATGGTTATAGCTATAAATACTCATATGCGGAGAGTGATGGCGCGTTTTGCGGACTAGCGATAGACGATATAAATCAAGAAGATTTAACAGAGCGACGTTTAGTCTCTTGGGCTTCTCAAATCAAGTCTGAAATGAGTTTGTAAGAATGGTAATTGCACTAACGAGTGTATAGAGATTTTAAAAAAGGGATCGGATATGAGTAGATACGAAGAATTTAAAATACTAACGGACGCAGAGGATTATTTTGACTTTTTTGACCTTGAATATGACGAACGCACCGTTTACGTCAAACGTTTTCACATACTAAAAAAATATGGCGAGATGATAGCCAAAGGTGAAGAGCAGATGATTGGAGATGAAGAAAAGCTTCTTGAATTTTATAAATTCGCCCTTGTCAGCGTCTATAAAAATTTCGAAAATGGATATTCGCCGTCCGCGGCCGACGTATGGTCCGTCTACGACAACCCTAGCGCTTGCGGAAGTTGTTCGACTTCGACTAGCTGCAACGACGTCGAGGAGGTGACCAATGGAACTCACGCATGCGCAAGCCAGCCAAGTCTCAGCTTCAACTAAGGACGAGATACTTCCGACGTTTTATTTAGGACAACGCGTACGTATGACCAAACCCATACGCAACGACGGGTCAAATCCTTTTAACGAACCAAACGAGATTTTGGTTCCAGCCGGAGCCGAAGGTTACGTTCATCGAATCGGCGATTGGCTTCAGGTCATTCGCATCTACGAAGTTCACTTTATAGAACAGGGCGACACTTACGGGTGTAGAGAAGCCGAACTCGAAGCCATCGACGACCTTGACGGTTATGACGAAGTCGAAGAAGAACTTCGTTGGCTAAGAGAGCATCGCGCCGAAAAAGCCGCTAAAGAAGCCGCGGCGTCGCAATCTCAAAAAGAGGAGAATTAAAAAGCTTTTTGTGAATTGACAATCGTTTAAACGCGAACCATAAGCGTTTAATCGTGATGAAATAAAGGAGATAAAATGGTAAATGTTATTTTTTGCGGTTTCGGCGAAGAAATGGACAAACGCGTAGTGGCCAAACAAGGCGATCTACTTTTGCGTGTTGCCCACAACAACGGTATAGTTATTCCAAATGAATGTAAAGATGGGTTATGTGGTAGTTGCGCGGTTAAAGTTGAAGAACTTGATGGCGAACTTATCGACACTGGCTTTAAAAGCGAAGTGGATCCCGACGCATGGGACAAAGATAAATACACGACGTACATGGATGACAAAGAGCTTAACACTCTTATTGAAATGGGAGCTATCACTAAAAAAGAAGCTGAGTCCGCGCAACAATACGTTCAAC
>CALDOC010000064.1 GCA_937914675.1 uncultured Sulfurimonas sp. | reverse complement strand
ATTTGGGAAGATGACAATGATTGGATTTTAATGATTCCAGATCAGTATAGTGAACACTTAAATATATACATACAGGCAGTAGACACTACAGCTGGAGAAGCAATATATGAAAAATACACTTCTTACATAGCTCAGTGGTCACAACTTTAAGGAGTCATTTTGAATCTTAGTTTTATATGGCATATGCATCAGCCTGATTATCGTGATGCAAGTGGAGTTATGCAGATGCCATGGGTGTTTTTACATGCCATAAAAGATTACTATGACATGCCATGGATGATGGCGAGACATGAAAACGTTAAAGCGACGTTTAATATAACTTCGCCAATAATAGAGCAACTTAAGCTTTACTATACAACTCCTCATGAGTCAGATAGATTTTTATCTATTTGGCTCAAGGATCCGTCATATCTTCAAGAAGATGATAGAAATTGGCTTATCAAACTTTGTAAAAGCACGCAGTTTGACACTATGGTAAAACCATTTGAAAGATACGTTGAATTATACAATCAAGAACATTTCAACAATAGTGAACTTGTAGATTTGGAAGTTGTGTTTATGCTTGCATGGTGCGGCGTTTTTCTAAGAGAGAACAACGCTCTTGTTAAAGAGTTAATGGAAAAAAAAAGAAATTACAACGATGATGACAAGTCAGCGCTCTTAGATGAGCTGTCGCGATTTGTAAGCGGTATTTTTACTTATTACTCACAACTTCATAATGAAGGGATCATTACAATATCGACCACTCCTTTAAATCATCCTATTTTACCACTTCTTATGGATATGCAAAACGCGGTGCGAGCCAATCCCAATACAAAAATACCAAAAGATTATAGAAGTTTAGCGGACGACGCGCTACTGCAAGTTCAAAAAGCGCAAGAACTTTTTTTAGACACTTTTGGATACGAAGCTGACGGTTTTTGGCCAGCCGAAGGCGCGGTCGACGAGAGTAGCGTAAAACTTTTAAGCTCATGTGGAGTTAAGTGGATAGCTACGGATGAAGAGATACTCTTTAAGTCTTTAAACTCTCATGACAGAAACGCTCTTTACTCGCCGTATGATTACAATGGTATGCGCATTGGTTTTCGCGATCATTTTTTAAGCGACTTGATTGGGTTTACATACAGGCATCAAGACGCGTTTAGCGCGGCGAATCATTTTATGAGTGAGTTAAAAAAGATACAAAACAGAGATAAAAACGCCAGCGTATTTGTCATCTTGGATGGTGAAAACGCTTGGGAATTTTTTCAGAACAACGCTTTTGATTTTTTTGACGCGCTGTACGGTAGTTTAGCTGAATCCTCATGGTGTAATACCGTTTCCATGGACGAAGTGAAACTCTTGCCAGCTAAGCAACTTTCATACATAGCCCCGGGAAGTTGGATTCATGGTTCGTTTAACACTTGGGTTGGTCATAGTGAAAAGACGCGAGGTTGGGAGCTGATATATCTGACGAAAAGAGATTATTACCATCATTTAGACTCCTTGGACGAGTCTAAAAAAGATAAGATTTCAGAGCACTTTTTGGCAGCTGAATGTTCTGATTGGTTTTGGTGGTATGGAGATGATCACTTTACCGAGTTTGGGGCTGAATTTGATGAACTGTTTCGTTCTCACTTGATTAGCGTTTATGATTTAATGAATATTAATCCACCTGCCGATCTCTTCCTTCCAATTATTAAAGATAGAAGCGTCAAGAATTTTTGGCTAAAACCTCAGTCGGACATACACCCAACCATCAATGGCAAACATGATTCGTTTTTTGAATGGATTGGTTGTGGCGTAGTGGATGAAAGCAAACTTTTTTCAACCATGGATAAGATGAGAGGTCCAATAAAAAAGATATTGTATGGTCAAGACGATGAAAAAATTTATTTTGCTTTTGAAGGTAAAATAAAAAAAATGTGTTTACTTGACACTATCACTATAATTATGGAGCCCATAGGCCTCAGAATAAGACTTCCATTTGAAACCAAAACAACCATTTTTGAGAACTTAGAGATAAGCATAGTGTGTGATGATTGGCTAGAAGTTTGCATAGATAAAACGAAGATAGAAAAAGATGAAATATCTGTGAGATTTGAACTTGAAGAAGATGAAAATATCGTACAAACGCTTCCCGGATTTGGTGAACTTAAAATCGATTTAGGAAATGACTATAGCCAAAACTGGTTTATTTAAAGGAAAAAAAATGAATAAAATATCTTTACTATTTGGTATTCACATGCATCAACCCGTTGATAATTTTGGTGACGCGGTTGATGAGGCGATAGAGTTATGTTATAAACCATTTTTTGAAACTATGGTTAAATATCCAGACTTTAAATTTAGCGTTCATTGTAGCGGATGGTTGCTAGATAAGATAAGAGTCGAGCATCCTGCCATCTTTTCCAACATGCAGACATTAAGCGCTAATGGTTCAATTGAGTGGCTAAGCGCGGGTTATTATGAACCAGTTTTAAGCGCCATTCCCTCAAATGACCGTCGAGCGCAGATTAATAAACTAAACTCATATATCCATAAACATTTTAAAGTAAAGCCAAAAGGCTTATGGCTAACTGAAAGAGTTTGGGAATCAGCGCTTATACCTGATTTGGCTGCGTGTGGCATAGAGTATGGGGTTGTTGACGATTACCACTTTTTAAGTAGTGGTTACGACGCTTCAAAAATGGATGGTTATTACTCTACGGAAGAGAGTGGCCATTCTTTGTCACTTTTTCCAATAGCTAAATCTCTTAGATACGCCTTGCCTTTTTATAGCGTCAAAAGAGCCGTTGACACTATTTTGGAGTGTTCAAAGAATCCAAATAGCGCCGCTATAATTTTTGACGATGGGGAAAAATTTGGTCTTTGGCCACAAACGCATGAGTGGGTGTATGAAAAAAAATGGCTTGAAGGTTTTGTCGAAGCCATCTTAGAAAACGAGAGAATCAACACGCTGCATTATGCCTCATATATGAAAAACAATCGCTCTCTAGGCATTGCGTACTTGAACAACACGTCTTATTTTGAAATGGGTGAATGGAGTCTAAGAGCGAAACAAACCTTGGCTCTTGAAGAGTTAAAACAAAAAGTGGGCGATGATTATTTTAATAACGCTGGAGTCTCTTTTATAAAGGGTGGAATCTGGAAAAACTTTTTTGTAAAATATCATGAGAGCAATTATCTTCACAAAAGAATGCTTGGGCATAGTTTAGCGCAAGAAAAGCTAGATAAAAGTTCACTTGACGCCCTCTATAGACTACAAACAAACGATGTTTTTTGGCATGGCGTTTTTGGAGGATTGTACCTTCCAAATCTGAGGGACAACGCTTATAAATATTTACTACAAATCGAAAAGTCACAAGCTAAAAAAGAGATAAACTTCGAAGTTTTAGACATAGACAAAGATGGTTATGACGAGTTGAAAGTTTTAACGCAAAACGTAAGCGCGGTATTTTCTACGAAATTTGGTGGACAAATGGTAGAGTTTGGCTCTTTAGAGTCACTCTTTAATTGGCAAAACACCCTTATGAGAAGAGAAGAAGCTTATCATGAAAAAATTCTTCATCCCAAGGAGAGATCCCATGAAGAGGTAGAAATAAAAGATGAAATAGCGACGATACATAACGACTCCTTAGTGTTAGACGAAGCGTTAAAGGCGGAGTTGATTTATGATTGGCAACCTAAAAATTCATTTATAGAACACTTTAGCGATGAAGAGTTTACTTTGGAAAAATTTAAAAATTTAACCTTTAAAGAGGTTGGAGATTTTGCGAATCAGCCTTTTGAACTAAATAAAAAGAAAAACTCTTTTAAAAGAGACGGTGGAATATTTTTAGATAATTCATACACTTCTTTTGAGACTTCTTTGTTGAAAGAGTATAGTTTTGAGGATTGCTCAGTCACTTTAAACTCTAAATGTCAAACGCGATGTGAAGATAAATTATATTTTGCTGAGGAGTTTAACTTTCACTTCGCGCATGCGGAGAAAGTGATGTTTAATTCTGAAAACATTAATAACGGTCTCTCCTTATCTGACTGTGACGAACTTCTGATAAAAGATGATTTTACTGGAAAAACGTTGAAAATAAGCGTAAACCAAAAATGCAAAGTTCATGCGTTTATTTTAAATACCATTTCTCAAAGCGAGAGTGGATTTGATAGAGTTGCTCAAGGAATTAGTTTTATATTCGCGACTTCATTTAGTTCAAAAATCAAATTGAATTTTACTTTGGAGATTCTTGATGTCTGAGATACGATTGGATCGCATACATAATCAATACGTTCTCATCGCTCCAGAGAGATTGCATCGTCCAAACATGAGCAAAAAACATTTTAATAAATACTCACGTTCTTCTTGCGCGTTTTGCGATGGAAATGAAGATTTTACCCCACCTGAAGTTTTTGCAATTAGAGATAATGAAGCTAATTCTCCAAATTGGAAAACAAGGGTCGTTCCAAATCTTTATAAAGCCGTTCAAATTGAACTTGAAGACATATCGACAAGAGATGGCATGTTTGAGTCTATCGCTGGAGTTGGCGCCCATGAGATACTGATAGACTCACCTGGGCATGACTCAAATTTGGTTGATTTGGAAATAGATGAACTTAAAAACTGGTTAAGAAGCATGATAATCCGCATAGATGATTTAAGTCATGACATGCGACTGATCCATTTGAGCATATTTAAAAATTTTGGTCATAACGCTGGAGCCACTCAAGAGCATCCTCACACTCAGATATTAGCTATTCCAATCATGCCTCAAAATGAACTAATTTTTTTACAAAGAAATCTAAAGTACTACCAACGTCATGGTCGTGGAATAGTTGAAGATATGGTGTACAATGAAAAAATCGCTAAAAAGAGAGTTCTAAAGGAGAATGGAGATTTTATTGCCTATTGCCCATACGCTAGTTCTTTTCCCTTTGAGGTCATGATCGCTCCAACTAAAAAAATCTCTAGTTTGAACAAATGCAACAGAAAAGAGCTAGGCGATTTAGCCTCTCTTGTAAAAATAGTTTTTGAAATGTTGAGAAGTCAATTGGGTGATTTTGACTATAACCTTTATTTCCATTTGCCTCCAATCAATAGTAATTTTGAAAATGAGTCTTATATGAGTACAATGGATAAAAACTATACGTTTAGCATACGAATTACGCCACGCATTTACACTTTAGCTGGATTTGAAATCTCTACCGGCATGACTATCAATAGCGTCGTTCCGGAAGAGTGCGCGAAATTATTAAGAGGAGATTAGAGATATGAAAGTTTTATTCGCGACAAGCGAGATATACCCCTACGCCAAAAGTGGTGGTTTGGCCGACGTGGCCGACGCTCTGCCCAACGCTTTATCCACCCATGTCGAAATTTCAAGAGTTATGCCATTGTATGGTTTCATGGATGACAAGAAACTTAAAACTTATGATCATTTCACCCTAAACCTCTTTGCAGAGAGTTATGAGGTCGAAGTCTTGACTCAAAAAAAAGATGGAACGCTCAACTACTTCGTCAAAGCGCCACTCTTAAGTACGACGCAAAATCTTTATGGCGACGAGAGCGGAGATTACTCTAACAACGACCTTCGTTTTGGCGTATTTTGCATGGCGATCGTTGAACTTGCTAAAAGATTAAGCATTGACGTACTCCATCTAAATGATTGGCACACGGCGTTAGCGGCGCTCTTTATAAAAGATTTAAACTTAAATATAAAAACGGTGTTTACGATTCACAATCTTGCGTATCAAGGCGTGTTTGACTCTAAATCATTGTATAACTTGCGTTTGGATTCAAAGTATTTTCACAAAGACGCTTTAGAATTTTATGGAAAAGTAAATTTTTTAAAAGCTGGTATAGTCTTTAGCGACGCCTTGACCACTGTGAGCCCAACCTACGCAAAAGAGATTTTAACTCAAGATTTCGGCTGTGGCTTAGAAGGTCTTTTAGCGTATCATGAGAATAAATTAAGTGGAATTTTAAATGGGATTAACGCTAAGGTTTTTAATCCCTCGTCAGATAAAAATTTAGAATTCAACTATAGTGAAAAGAGTCTGGAAAACAAACATAAAAATAAAGTTTCTTTTATTAAAAAATCAACGCTTAAAGACCCTCGAAAACCTCTTTTTGTCATGGTGAGTCGTTTAGTGCGACAAAAAGGAATAGATTTAGTAGTAGACTCTTTAGATGAAATATTATCTAAAAAAATCAATCTTTTTATAGTGGGCGATGGTGATAGCAAAATTTCAAAAAAACTAAGCGACGCCTCAAAAGAACATGACAACTTTGAATTTGTTGAAGCTTATGACGAAACTTTGTCTCGTCAAACTTTCGCCGCCGCCGACTTTTTACTCATGCCATCCGCGTTCGAACCTTGTGGGTTAAATCAATTTATAGCGATGAGTTATGGCGCCGCGCCTCTCGTTCATGCGGTAGGCGGTTTAAAAGACACTGTTTTTGAAAATGGCGTAAATTGTGGACGAGGAATAGTCTATGAAAATCAAAACAAACATGAGCTACTTCAAGCTCTAGAGAGAGCCATAGAGCTGAAAAAAAACGCTAAAAAGTTTAAAGAACTAATAACTTCAAATATGAAATGTGATTTCTCCTTTGACTCAAGCGCTTTGAAATATGTAGAAATTTACAAAAATATATTATAAATCTGTCACTAAAGGATTATCCATGTCTAAAGAAAAATTAAATATTTTATTCGCGGCCGCGGAGGTCGTTCCATTTGCAAAAACGGGTGGTCTCGCCGATGTTTCCGGAGCGCTTCCAAAAGCCATCAAAGAATTGGGACATGACATCATTGTCGTCATGCCAAGATATTACAAAATCGATAAATCCAAACTAACGAAACTTCCTTCTCCATTAGGCGTTCCCATGGGAGATATGGGAGAGTTGTGGGCTGGCGTCTATACGACCACTCTACCAAATAGCGAAGTGCCGATTTACTTTATCGACCATGAAGAGTATTTTGGAAGACATGGTTTGTATGAAGATGAAAAAGGTGGGTTTAAGGATAACGACAAGAGGTTTATTTTCTTTTCAAAAGCCGCGCTTCAACTCTGTAAAATGTTAAATTTTGCGCCAGACGTTATTCATGCGAACGACTGGCATACCGCCGCTATGCCACTCTTGAGTAAAACGATGTTTTATGAAGATTTTCTCAACGCCAAATCAGTGCTGACCATTCACAACTTGCAGCATCAAGGCAATTTCGACAAAGGACTCATGAACGTCATGGAGGTGGGTTGGGAACATTTCAACTCATATGAGTTTGAGAGTTATAACAGAGTAAATCTTTTAAAAGGCGCCATCGCTCATGCCGACGCCATCACGACGGTTTCTAAAAAATACGCCCAAGAGATACAAACCGCCGAGTTTGGCTTTGGACTAGAAAAACACATACGATCTCATTCTCATAAACTATTTGGAATTTTAAATGGCGTCGACTATGACGAGTGGAGTCCAGCGGTTGATGAGTACTTAGTCAAAAAGTATGACGTTAGAAAGTTTTCTGGCAAAAAAGCTTGTAAAAAAGACGTTCAAACGCATTTTCATCTTGAAGCTCGAGACGACATCGCCATCATTGGTTTTGTTGGTCGTTTTGCGGAACAAAAAGGCATAGGCCTTATCGCTGGCGTTTTAGAGGGCGTTCTCGACCTTGACGTGCAAGTCGTCATGTTGGGAACTGGGGAGAAATGGGCGGAAGATTTTTTTAGCGAGATAGCGTATAGACGACCAAATTTTGCTCTGCATATCGGTTATTCAGACGCTTTAGCCCATAAGATAGAAGCTGGAAGCGATATGTTCTTAATGCCATCTATTTTTGAGCCATGCGGACTCAATCAAATATATAGCCTTAGTTACGGAACTTTGCCTATAGTTCGCGCCGCTGGCGGTCTTGACGACACCATAGTGAACTTTAACGAGTTAGAGAAAAAAGGCAATGGATTCAAGTTTTACGACGCGACGAACGAGGCTCTTTACCATACTGTCTTTTGGGCGATAGAGACTTATTATCATAATCCAAAAGCGTTCGTCAGTATGCAAAAATCCGCTATGAAAGAGCATTTTGGTTGGGACGAAGCGGCTAAAGAATACATAGACGTTTACAACTCTTTAATCAATTAATACAATAGGTGGCAATTATGAAAAATGAAATATTTTACGACGTGAGTTTATTTGGCGAGATGGACATATACCTTTTCAAAGAGGGAACGCATGCGAAACTCTATGAGCATTTAGGCTCGCATAAGCTCATTCGCGATGGATTGGATGGGGTTTATTTTTCAACATGGGCGCCAAACGCAAATAGCGTATCCGTTCGCGGCGATTTTAACGACTATCATGAAAGTTCTCATGCTCTACAAAAAAGAGACGACGACTCTGGAATATGGGAGTGTTTCATAGTCGGAGTGCAAGAGGGCGAGACGTATAAGTATCATATCGCTTCGGACGCTCCAAACGCCAACGAGGACAAATCGGATCCATACGCTTTTTATGGAGAGGTTGCGCCAAGTTCGGCTTCAAGAGTTTGGAGCTTGGACGGCTATGAGTGGAATGACAAAACATGGATGAAATCGCGCCATAAAAATAACTCCCATAAAGAAGCCATTTCCATCTACGAAGTTCACCTAGGCTCATGGAGAAGACATGTCGAAGAGGGCGGCCGTTTTTTAACCTACAAAGAGTCGGCGCGACAATTAGCAATTTATTTAACAGAAATGAACTTTACCCATGTGGAACTTATGCCCATTACCGAGTTCCCATTTGAGGGCTCATGGGGTTATCAAACTACTGGTTATTTCGCTCCAACGGCTCGTTATGGCTCTCCACAAGATTTTATGAGTTTTGTAGACACCATGCATCAACATAACATTGGAGTTATACTTGACTGGGTTCCATCACATTTTGTAACGGATGGGCATGGTCTTATGAACTACGATGGAAGTTGTCTTTATGAACATAAAGACCCTAAAAAAGGGTATCATCCTCAATGGAAAAGTGCCATTTTTAATTATGACAGAAATGAAGTTCGAGCTTTTTTGATTAGTTCCGCCATGTTTTGGCTTGACAAATATCATCTCGACGGCATACGAGTCGACGCGGTCGCTTCAATGCTTTACATGGATTACGCGAGAGAAGAGGGTGAATGGATTCCAAACGAAGACGGAAGCAACGTAAACCGCGGCGCCGTTAAATTTTTAAAACAATTAAACGCCACGACGTATGAAAATTTTTCAGACATCGTGATGATAGCCGAAGAGTCCACAAACTACTCCATGGTGACGGGTGACGTGGACAAGGGCGGTTTGGGTTTTGGCTATAAATGGAACATGGGTTGGATGCATGACATACTAAAATACATGAAGTTTGATCCACTCGCTAGACAACATCACCATGAAAACTTGACGTTTAGTTTTGTCTATATGTACAATGAAAACTATCTGCTTCCACTTAGCCATGACGAGGTTGTCCATCTAAAAGGCTCCTTAGTAAACAAAATGCCGGGCGACAACTATAGAAAATTTGCAAACCTGAGAGCTCTTTTCGCTCTTATGATAGCGCACCCTGGTAAAAAACTTCTCTTTATGGGAGGAGAGTTCGCGCAGTTTGCAGAGTGGAACTATGAGCAAAGTCTTGATTGGCATCTACTCGAACAAGCGGAACATAGAGGCGTGCAAAACAGTGTAAAAACTCTCAATAAACTCTATAGAGACGAACCTTCTCTTCATAGAAACGACGTTGAAAAAGAGGGTTTTTCATGGGTAGACGAACAAGACGCAAGCGCAAACGTAATCTCATTTATAAGAAAAGGCGCTAGAAATCAAAAGCCAATAGTCGTTGTCTGCAACTTTTCCGATAAAGAGCATATCGCTTATCCTCTTGGTCTGCCAAGCAAAGGGGAATACATGGAAATTTTCAACTCAAATGATGTGGAATTTGGCGGTTATAGCGAAAAGACCAACAAAGC
>CALDOC010000063.1 GCA_937914675.1 uncultured Sulfurimonas sp. | reverse complement strand
TCTCCCTCTGGATTACGTACTATATCAATACCGTAAAGTATGAGAAAAAAGTCACGAGTACGAATATTTTGAATCTTGACGAGTTCGGCATGGCGTTTTTAAAGATCGAAAGAATATTTGGAGAGGGTTCCATGAACGACTTGCTTGTGAACGAGTACGCGCCAAAATCTAAAAAATTAAAAGCGCTCTCTTCTTTGGCAAATCATTTGTCTCCTCAAAACCTAAGGGTGATAAAACAAACTCTGACGAGTACGGACGATGAAATTCGTATGTTTGGGTACGCGATATTAAACAAAGCCGAAAAATCTTTAAGTATAAAAATAAACAAACAGATGAATATTTTAAACGCAAAAGACGATGAAGATAAAAATGAAGAGGAGAGAGAAAAAAGTAGAGCCGACGCGGCGAACGAATTGGCCTATTTGTATTGGGAAATGGTGTATATAGAGCTCTCTCATGAAAGTTTAAAAGATAATTTTTTGATAGAAGTTGTTAATTATATAAAAATCGCCAAAGATTATTATATACCTAAGAAAAAAAGAATTGAAAACGACATAGATGATTATTCGGAGAAGATAAAGAGATTGAAAGAAAAAATCGAGAGCAAGGGCGCAAAAACAAAAAAAGAAAATCAAGAAGACAAGAAAACGATGGAGCTCTTTTTGTATGACTTGGCGGAAGAGAAAAATAGTTTAGAAAGAGTTAACGAGGTTTGCGTAAAATTATATATTTTGACAGGCAGGATGTATATGAGTAGACAAGAATACGAAAACGCCCATACGGAATTTACGCTCGCGCAAGAACTCAATGAAGCGAAATCATCCTTCATTTTGCCATATTTGGCAGAAATTCATTTTTTGACTGGGAATTACAAAGTGGTCAAGGCTATTTTAAACGACGAGGAGAACTTACACTTGAACGCAACTCTCAATCCGGTAGTGGAACAATGGAGGATTTCTGCATGAGCGTCGAATTCCCAAAAAGCGATCATGTCGACGTAATGTTGTTTTCAGAAGGGACGTATCCATACGTAAGGGGCGGAGTCTCCGCTTGGCTCTTGCAACTTATCAAAGGTCTTCCCGACTATACGTTCGGAGTATGCTTTATCGGGGCGCAAGAGATGGTCGATGGAAAAAAAATGGAAATCAGTTATGAATTTCCTCCCAATCTAAAACATCTTGAAGTCCATTACCTATTCGACGGGAAGAGCTCTTCAGCTCCAAAGCGAATTAAAGGAAGCAAAGAGGGGTTTGAAGCGGTAAAAAAACTTTACGCGGCGTTTAAATCAACCACTCAAGGCGTACCAAAGATATTGCAAAACGTAGAATTTTACGCTAAAGAGGTAACTTTTAACGATTTTTTATACTCAGAACGCTCTTGGGAATTTATCAATGATACGTATTTAAAAAATTGTCCAGACGTGCCTTTTGTGGATTACTTTTGGACGGTGAGAAACATACACAAGCCTATTTGGATTTTAGCCAACATAGTGGAACAACTTCCAACTACGAAAATTTTTCATGCTCCATCGACGGGATACGCCGGTTTTTTAGGCGCGTTGGCCTCCTACAACACAAACAGACCCTTGATTTTGACGGAACATGGAATCTATACGAGAGAGAGAAAAATAGATATGCTCTCCGCGGATTGGATAGAGTATAAAAAGCCAAGTTTATTGCAACAACCCGAAGAGTATAACTACGTAAAAAGAATGTGGGTAAACTTTTTTG
>CALDOC010000062.1 GCA_937914675.1 uncultured Sulfurimonas sp. | reverse complement strand
GCGTCGACTATGGAAGGCCAAAGATTTTTAAGCCCTTTGAGCGTTAAGTAAGTGACGAACGCCCATGACATGATGGCTACGAAGATAGGCACCCATATCTTAGCCGCGCCGATTTTATCCTCTTTATACACCATAGTCTTTTTAATCGCGAACAAAAACATGGCGGCGATAATGCCGCCAAGGACTGGCGAGATAACCCATGAAGACGCAATCATCCCCATCGTGCTCCATGACACTATGCTAAATCCAGCCGCGGCGACGCCAGCGCCCATAACTCCACCCACTATGGAGTGAGTGGTTGAAACCGGCGCTTTCATGGCGGTTGCGAAGTTCAGCCATAACGCCGCCGCTAAAAGCGCGGCCATCATCGCCCATATAAAAGGATCGACGTTGCCGCCAAACGCGTTAATGTCGATAATCCCTTTTTTGATTGTTTTGACAACGTCTCCACCGGCGATGAACGCGCCACCCGCTTCAAAGATGGCGGCGATTATTATCGCCCCGCCCATGGTGAGAGCTTTTGAACCAACCGCTGGTCCAACGTTATTCGCCACGTCGTTCGCGCCAATGTTCATGGCCATATACGCGCCAAAAAGCGCGGCTATCGCCAAGAACATGTTGTTTGGAATCCCTCCCGTGCTTAAAAAACTGTAAACAAGCACAACCACCATAAAAAAGAGCGCAAAACCAAGCCTAATAAAATCTATCCCACTACTCTTGAGAGCCTCTTTTTCCATCTTTTTCACTGTTTGAATCATTTCCATTTACCACAATCCTATTTTTTGATTTATACAAAACAATTGATTAAAAAAATTTTTGATCTAATTAAGTTGCGTAAGCATATGTAATAATCTTACTACTCTTGTGATTAATAAATTCTTTAATTGATTAATAAAACGTTAAAGTTGAAACTAAATAAAATATTTCAGGATGGGTATCGCTTTTTAGCGCGCAACTCTTAATAAAAAAACTCTTTCGCTTTTTTAGTAAGCGACGAGATTGGAGAATGTTCAAGTTTATCCACGTCCACCCAAACTACGTCGCCCTCAATCTCTTCAATTTTGTAAAGATTGACGCTCAGACGATACTTTGTATAAGAGTGTTTAAATTTTCCAATAAATAAATCTTCAATTGGCTCGACTTTTGGCAATTCCAGCATGTTTTTATACATTTTACCCGTTGATGGAGTGAGTGCTATTTGATTGTTTCGTATCAAAACTCCATAAAAGAGTTCAAGGGACTCATACT
>CALDOC010000061.1 GCA_937914675.1 uncultured Sulfurimonas sp. | reverse complement strand
CTTTAGCGGAGTAAAGCATAGTGTCCACACGCTTAATAATACTTTCCTGAGTATCATCCCCATGGTACTGAGTAAGTCCAAAACTACATGTCAACTTCTCTATCTCTGTAAAATTATAAGTCTCTATAAGTTCTCGAAGTTTCTCCGCAAATGCTTCACTTCTCGAAATATTCGTATTTGAGATTATCATAAACTCCTCTCCACCCCATCTCGCAAAAAAGTCTACATCACGAATGGCACCGTTTACAAGAGCCGTAACTTCTTTTAAAATAATGTCACCTACATCATGACCATAAGTGTCGTTAACATTTTTGAAGTGGTCTATGTCAAACATTATCAAAGAAAACACTTCTCCATATCTATCGGATTTTTCAATCTCCTTAGTCAAGTGATTTTCAAAACTTAAGCGATTGGGTATCTTTGTCAGAGCATCATAATTTGCAAGATTTTCAAGCTTTTTTTTGTCATTTATCTCATCGGTAATATCTCTAAACAGAACAAAACTTCTGCTTTTATCTAGAAAATTTTCCAACTCAACTAAAAAGATAACGGGTAAAGAAGTTTTTTTATCAATTATCTTAACTTTATTTTGTATAGAATGATGAACTTTTATGTACTCTGTCCAAGACAAGCCATCATTGTCTTTCCCTACAAAACCATCCTCAACTATAAAAAAATCACAAATGCAATCATTCTCTTTCAGAAAGCTTTTTAATGTTTTAAATCCAAAGAAATTTAAAAAAGCCTGATTGGCATCTTTGATAATATTCCCGTCCGTCACTAGTAATATATCATGTTGCAAATTAATCAAATTTCTAACGTACACCCTATTTTGTATCTGTTTCATAAGATATAAATATGCGATAAGACTTAAAAGTGAAGCGAATATAATTTCCATGATTAATATATTGAAAAACTCTTCTACCGAAGTACCCTTTATATCAATAAGCATATATCCAATCATAACGCCAGTAATGTCTTCTACAGGTTTTATAAGCAAAGAAAAACTTTGTGAATTAAAAGAATAATCTACAACGGTAGGATGATTTTTAGTCAGTGCTATGTTAACATCTTTTAATCCAAGTTTATAGTTGAGTCTAGGCATAGAGTAACTATTTTTATATGAACTTTTTTTATAATAAAAAGAGTTCTCTTTAAGCATTATTTTATCATAACGATTTGGTATAATGCTAGACTTGACAACTTCATCTATTTTCTTTGCTTTAAATAAAAAGAGGTATTCCTCTCCATAAAACTTCTTCATCTCGTTCATTAAAAAATCATAGTTTATGCTATATTCGTAACTTCCAACAAACTCTCCATCATAAAAGAGTGGATACTGAAACCTATAAGAATCTTTAAAAATTCCTATCTCCAAACCATGCTTAGATAAAAAATCACTATTCATCTCTTTTAGTGATAAACGCTTATTTATGATAGGGTCGTCATGCCGCTTTGGCTGGTGAAAACGAAGAAGGGAATTTCCATACTTGTCAAATATATGCATGCCGTTAAATGAATCTAGTGTTTTAGAACTATAAAAAACCATAAATTTATTTAATAGCTCTTGTCTTATCTCATCTCTCAGTTCAGTCGAAGCATCATTCGCTCTGTGTACAAATTTAGAAAGAGTGTCTGCTTGTTGTGAATGAAAATTGTCATTTGAGATAGAGAAAGTATTTGAAGCACCAAGAAAAGAGTTGTTGACCAAAGAGAGTGTTCTCCCATGGTGCGTTTCAACTTTTTGAGTGTATTGAGTATAAAAAAAGAGACTCATCAGTAGCTCATACAATACAAAAAATACAAAATAATAACGCATTTCCATAATCCTTTTTTTAACTTACCTTACTTTAACATAAATTAGTTTATTATTTGTATATGAAAACAATTATTTTTATATTTATTTTTCTTATCTCACACTTAATCGCGTCCGATAAGCTTATTTTTGGTGCAATCTCTACAGTTGAAGCAGAGTTGATGAAAAAAAAACTAATGCCTCTTATGAATTACATCCAAAGTAAAACTGGCAAAACTATAGAGTTTCAAACCGGCTATGATTACGCCGATACAATTGAGAAGTTTGCAAATGGCACATTTGACATAGGCTACATAGGACCCTCTCCATATGTAAAAGCAAAAAAAATAAATCCCAACTCTTTAACAATAGTTGCTAAATTAAAAAACTCTACTCAAGATTCATTTAAGAGCGTCATCATAAGTAAAAAAGGTTCCTCTATTTCCAAGCTTGAGGACCTTAATGACAAACGATTCGCTTTTGGTTCTCCCAACTCCACTCTCTCATACTATGTCCCTATGTCTATGCTTATAGATAATAAATTGGTTCATAAACTCAAACATTATGACTTTTTAGGTCGTCATGACAGAGTCGCCCAATACGTCATCATGGGCAAATATGACGCGGGAGCCATCAAAAAATCTGTCGCGGACAAGTATTCAAAATACCTTCAAGTTGTCGCGCTTAGCAAAACTTTTCCAGATTTTATGATTGTGGCAAATCCAAAGATAGAGAAAGAAATATTGGAAAAACTCAAAAAAGCCATCCTTACTCTAAAAGATAAAAACATCCTCAAAAGTTTAAAAAACTCCGCCATCGGATTTGAAAAAGCTAAAGATGACGACTACGACGATCTAAGAATCATTATGAATCATGTCGATGAATTTGGGCATGTAAATCAGTAAAATTTCAGAACTCATTCAAAACGAAACAATTAACGTAGTATTAATAATTCTAATATGATAGAATTAGAAAATCTAATACTTTGAGGATACGATGAATCCAATTACCGCAATAATAGATATGTTTTTATTTATACCAAGAAAAGCGTCACGACTATTTTCAAGCGCTCGGGGAAGGCGTCGCGATGAACTTCTTAAAGACGCGCGCTTGGCGCTTGAAAATGGCGCAATTATTTTAGACGTAAGAACTCCAGAAGAATATGAAGAAAAGCATATTCAAAATTCTATCAATATTCCAGTGAATCTCATAGAAAAACGCTATGAAGAAATTTCTAAGAATAAAGAGATTATCGTTTATTGCAGAAGAGGCAATCGCAGTCATGTGGCCGCTATGAATCTACTCGAAAAAGGGCACACGGTTTACGACGTGGCTACCCAAAAAGAATGGGAAAGAAAAATATAATTTATCTCTAAAATAGTTTAGGACTTTCGAGTCTTAGCCTTTTTTTTTGTCAATTTTTTTGGTCTTCGCACCTATACTTAATTAATCCATTGGATATACTTAATCTATAGGTTAAATATGAACTTATAATTGCCACTGTTGATGGTATGCCAACTTTAACTACATCTGACCAAAGAGACATTTGTTCTACTTTAGCTGACAATTCTGCTAATTTAATACTTATTTCAAGTTCACTCATAAAAAGCCTTTTTAAGTTGTTTTTTTATTTATTTTAATACCCCAAAATCTCTGAAAGTTCCGCCATAATGAGGTGATAAAATTTTTTACTCTATGCAAAATTACAAATAATTTAATTGATAATATCAAAAAATCACTTAATACTTCAAAAAATAAACATTATTAATTAATAAAAGTTGATAAATCTATAAATAAATTACGGAATGTGTTCAAAAAATTGCATATTATGGAGGATTTGGAGCGTGTTAGTTAGGTACAACTATAAGCCGAGTTTTGTTTTGATAGTATTAATCTACTATACTATTTACATAGTATCTCTAGCGAAACAGTAGCATTGTAAGACGCTGACCACCTGTTTCTTGCTGCCATGTTGGGTTTACAAGCTCTCTATGTTGCCATAGAAACTGGTGGGCTCTTACTCCACCTTTTCACCTTTACCATCTTTACGATGGAAGTCTAATCTCTGTTGCACTTTCCCTCGCATTGCTACGGCCATTCGTTAAATGGAACACTGTCTTACAGCAGCTCGGACTTTCCTCTTGAACTGCGTCAAGCAACTATCTGTTGTACCTGTGAAAGTCTACTAAATTATTCTTAAAATAGCTTATTTAAAATGAACGCGTTTCATCAAGTGAAAGGGTGATTGAAAAAACGGCTCCGTCATGGTCGTTGCGAAGCGATTGGTTGGGCGGAACTTCATCAATCAACGCTTCTTTTTCACTACTTTTTTACGTAGGCGCCACAAGCGGAAACCTTTTTGGACATTTAGTACTCTTAAGCCTCCCGAGTGAACCTCACTCGCCTAAACCAAAGGTTATAGACGAGGCTTCGTTTGTCTTAAA
>CALDOC010000060.1 GCA_937914675.1 uncultured Sulfurimonas sp. | reverse complement strand
CTTTGAAATAGCGTATGAAGTTTTTCACAACTTTTGCGCGTCTGAAGAATTCACGGCGAAAGAGTTTGTGTTGGCTCTTGGAGAAGTTGAGTTTTACGAGTCGCTGATGTATCATAAAGATATGATTCACAGCATACTTTTGTCGAGAAATTATGAACTTATAGAAGAGTTTTTCGTATGGAAATATAGCGTCTACCAGAGTAGAAATATCAACGTAGACAGCTTTTTAATCGAGTACGGTTTATGGAAAAACAGCATTATCTCGCATCTTTATCAATCCCATAGTAGCGAAATAGTCACGATATACGACTATCTCATACTTCAGCATGAACATTTCAAACTTCTGGCTCTGACGCGTAAAAAAATCGAGGTAGAGGCAAAACATCAAATTCTTTTTGACGATTTATCAAACTACTTGCTCAATAGTCAAAAAGACGAGTTTTACAAAGCCATCGAAACAAATCTTCCTCTTTTTAACAACGATATCTTTGAATTTATCCAAAAAATCATCAATCCACTTATGTACAAAGTCGGTAATTTATGGCAATACAATCAGATAAGCGTAGCAAAAGAGCATTTGGCGACATCTCTTACAAGTGAAATCATTGAGAAGTTTTGCGTACAAACAAATGAGTCGCAAAGAAAAAAAGGCAAAGCCATCATCTTGACAGTTGGCGATGAATCGCATAATCTTGGCATAAAAATCGTTGGCAAATTCATCGATTCTTGTGGTTTTGAAGTGCAAAATCTCGGTTCAAAAATTTCAAATCAAGAGTTGATTTCAAGCGTATACGAACTAAGGCCCGATTTGCTAGTTTTCTCAGTGACGCTTCCATCAAATATAGCGACCTTGCAACAGATTGTAAATGAGCTTAAATCGGACTCCAAAGCGTTTAGTGGTTTGATAGTGGTTGGCGGACAAGCTCTTTTTTCCAATGACAACAACGTTACCATTAAAGGCGCGGATTTTTCTAGTAAAACGCTTGACGATTTAAAAATATATTTAAATCAATTACCCTAAACCTCATGCTATTTGAAGTTTTTAAAGATTTCAATAGCCTTTTTCGCCGCCTCTTTGTGCGAGACCATCGGTTTTGGATAGTTGGGTATATCGGTATTTAAAAGATAGTTTTCATCATGCAAACGTTTTGATTCCACGGACGCGAGTTCGGGTACGTGGCGTTTTATGTAATCAGCGTCTTTATCAAATTTTTTGCTTTGCAGATAAGGGTTGAAGACTCTAAAATATGGCTGCGGATCAACTCCCGTGCCAGCGCTCCACTGCCAAGAGAGAACGTTCGAGGCTTTGTCGTAATCTAGCAGGCGTTGCGCGAAAAACCGTTCGCCCCACTGCCATGGAAGCAGCAGGTCTTTTGTGAAAAAAGAGGCGACCACCATTCGTACGCGGTTGTGCATATTGCCCGTTTGCAAAAGCTCTCGCACGCCTGCGTCGACAATGGGAACCCCTGTTTTGCCTTCACAAAAAGCTTTGTATTTTTCTTCGTCTTCAATGCCGTTAAAAGAGTACTTATAGTTTTCATGTTCGATTCTTGGCATGTGAAAAAGCAGATAGGCGTAAAAATCCCTAAATATAAGTTGGCGGATAAAAGGCTCTGCGTCATAGCCTTTGAGTTGCGTCGCAAAACGCAAAACCTCTCTCACCCCAATCGTTCCAAAGCGCAAATCAACGCTTAAATTTGAATTTGCGTCCACGTTGAGATAATCTCTACGCTCTTTGTAATCGTTGATTTTATTTTTAAAATTTTCCAGCTTGGCGCGTGGATTTTCCACGCTTTTGAGAACCTGCTCAAAGCCCAAGCTCTCAATCGCAAAATCAAGCGCCACAACCTCGCCGCTCTTTTGGACTTGAGTAATCCCGCTGTAATTTTCCGCTATCGGAATGTTGTGAGCAAAACAACGCTCTTGGATATTTTTGTTTTCTAAAATAACTCTCGCTTTTTTATAAAAAGGGGTAAAAACGAGATACGCGGAACCATCATCTTTTAAAACCTCGTTGTGCTTGAAAATATAAGTGTCTTGAACGTAGCGAAAATGGAGTTTGCGCGAAATCCGCAAATCGCGTTCTTTGGCGTAAGCGTCATAATCTCCAGAGGCGACAACTTCGTCAAAATCATGTTCTCTTAGCAAGAGTTCAAAGACGTCTTCTGGTTTGCCATAAAAGAGTTTGAGCTCCAATCCATGCGCGGCAAGCTCTTTTTTTAACAACTCCACATGCAAAAAGATAAAGCTAACTCTTTTGTCCTCTTTTGGCAAAGTCTCTAAAATGTTCGCGTCAAAAATGAAAATTGGCAATACTTCTCCGCCAAGCGATAAAAGAGGATTGTCGCTTACTCGTAAATCACGCCTGAACCAAAGAACGCGTTTCATTGAACCACTCTATTTCGTCCCGTTTGTTTGGCTCTATACAAGTTGTCATCCGCTTCTTTATATATAGCTGCTTCTGTAGCGTCTTTGTCTATATTTTTATAAACCAAACCTATTGAGGCCGTTATAAACTCCGACTCCGAGTTCTTGGCATGGGGAATCTTCAAATCTTCTATCGCTTTTACAAGCTTGGTTGCAAATCGCAACGCTTGTTGAGAGCCATCTTCATGAAATATCATGCCAAACTCTTCACCCCCGATTCTAAAGGCGAAATCTTCCGCCCGTTTTGAAAAAGAGCTTAAAAGAACGCCTATTTTTGACAATACCGCGTCGCCCTCTTGATGGCCATACTTATCGTTATATAATTTAAAATTGTCCACGTCCAACATTAAAAAAGAGAGGCTTTTGTTTTCTCTTTTTGCGCGATTCAATTCTTGAGTGAACACTTCGTTAAAATAGCGGCGATTGTATAGTTTTGTTAGCTCGTCGGTTATGGACAACTCCTCAATGCGCTTTTTGTCTGTAACGTCTTGCCTAATCGCCATGTAACCGATCTTAGCGCCTTCGTCGTTCAAGAGTGGAAATATCGTTGCGCTTACCCAATACGCAGAGCCGTCTTTTCTTCTGTTTTTTACTTCTCCACTCCATATTTTGTTGTTAATTATAGAATCCCACATTAACTTGTATTGGCTCTCTTTCATATCCAAATGCCGTAAAAAACTGTGGTTTCTTCCAATAAGTTCTTCTCTTGAATATCCGGTAAGCTTACAAAAAGCTTTTGATACTTCAGTTATCCTTCCGTCTAAATCCGTTGAAGAAGAGAGAATGTTTTCATCCATAATATCTATATATTTGGCTAATTTTTTCTCATTTTCAAGAAGCTTTATATTGAGCCGTTGTAGCTTTTTATACCAGTAGAGAATAAAGGACAAAAGCGCAAAGCCTCCAATCAATATTTTATAAACCAGCGCATAATCGGTAACATGCTCAATGTTGATGGCCAACCATTTATTTTCAATGCGCTGCTTATCTTCTGGCGTAATGGCGTCAACCGCTTTTTGCAATATATTATGCAGCAATGGTTCATCATGCCGAGTGCCCACTCCGAGCTCGTAACCCATTGGCAATTTAGCTGATATTTTTAAATCCAGACCTTCTTGATGAATTACGCGAGACGCCGTGGCCGTTGAATCTATAAAGCCAAACGCTTCACCGCTTTTGACTTTTTGCAATCCTTTGGAAATGTTTTTTACTTCGACTAAATCCAAAGATGGATAGCGTTTTTTTAGGTCGCTTACAGAAGAATCGTCCTTCACCACGGCATAGCTCTTGTCGAGGATTTTCTCAAAATCATCTATAAAACCTTGCTTGCTTTGCGTCACTACGACATAAGGGAAAGAGAGGTAGGAGCTTGTAAAATCTAGATAGACTTTGCGCTCACTCGTCGCTTTTGCCTGAAGCATAAAATCGCATTGGCGTTTTTTTATCGCCAAGAGGCTATCCGACCAGCTTGAGGTTGGGTGAAGCGTTACCTCAAAACCAACTATGCTCGTAAATAAATCCAAATAATCAGAGGACATTCCATCGAGCTTTCCCGCTTGCGTTTTTCCTTCGTATGGCATCCAATCAGGGGCATAGCACAATCGTAAAAAACCCTTATGCTCCAAATACGCTTGTTCATCATTGCTTAACGCAATTTTACTTGGTATCGTCCAAAGCTTATTGTATATCTTGTTGTAGTGCCCAGAAGATTTAAGATACGCAAGACCCAAATTAAAATCATCCCGTAACTTCGCATCTCTAAATCCAACTTTATATCCTGTTTTACCACCAAAAATATTGTACTGGTGGTAT
>CALDOC010000059.1 GCA_937914675.1 uncultured Sulfurimonas sp. | reverse complement strand
CATCTTCTGTCTCAACGATTTGACTCGGACGACAAGAAACTCTCAGAGATTCCAAACCCCGCTCTGCTTCAAGACGCGAGCTCCGCCGCAAAAAAAATAGCCGACGCCATAAGAGGTAACAAAAAAATAACGTTAGTCGGCGATTACGATGTGGATGGGGTAAGCTCCACCGCGATCATGGTCGATTTTTTTAGGCAAATTCCCTACCCGCTAGAGGCGATAATCCCAAACCGTTTTAGAGACGGTTACGGCGTTTCTCCCAACGTTTTAGAGAGAGTGGACGCCGATTTGGTAGTCACCGTCGACAATGGAATCGCGGCGATTGCCGCGGCCGCCATATGCAAGGAGCGGGGAATTGATTTGATCATTACGGATCACCACACTCCATCGGACGTCCTCCCCGACGCCCTCTTCATAGTCGACCCAAAACTGCCTTCATGCGAATATCCCTTCAAAGAGATATGCGGGGCGCAAGTGGCTTGGCTGCTTTTGGCTCTCGTCAAAAAAGAGTTGGACCTAAAAATCGACATGAAACAGTTTTTGGACATTTTGGCGATAGCGATTATCGCCGACGTCATGCCGCTCGTCAACATAAACAGAACGCTCGTCAAAGAGGGTTTAAAACTCATAAAAACGTCAACTCGCCCATCATCCATAATCATCAGAGATTTTTTAAACAAATCCAAGATTACGAGCGAAGACGTTGGTTTTCAAATAGCTCCGAGATTAAACTCGGCGGGTAGACTTGAAGACGCCAGTATCGCCTTAGAATTTTACACGGCGACGACCGTTCATGACGCCTACAAACAGTTTGAACTTTTGGGACAATTAAACGATTTGAGAAAAGAGACTGAGGCGCAAACGACGAAACAAGCCATGGACTCGGTGGATGAAAACGATAGCGTCATCGTCGTTTTTGGCGAGGATTGGCATGAGGGCGTCGTGGGCATCGTGGCGTCGAGACTCGTGGACAAGTTTGGCAAACCCGCCATAGTTTTAAGCGTTAAAGACGGAGTCGCAAAGGGAAGCGCAAGAAGTATCGGAGAGGTTAGCATTTACGACCTCATAAAAGCCAACGAGTCATTTTTGACTAAGTTTGGCGGTCATAAAATGGCCGCTGGTTTGGGCTTGAGCGAAGAGAACGTAGCGGGATTCAAAGCCGCCATAAACGTCACCGCCTCAAAACTCGATCCGAAAGATTTTATCCCTAAAACTCAAATATCTGGAATCCTCGACAGCGACGATATAGATCTCGATCTGCTTTCTCTCTTGGACGCTTTCGAACCTTACGGAGAGGCGAACGCCCGTCCGACTTTTCTCATCAAAGACGCGGAAGTCGTAAGCGTAAAGCTTATGGGCGCGGACAAATCGCACTCTAGAATAGAAATAAGACAATATCCCCATCAAAGAAAAACCGTTGAAATCATCGCCTTTAGAACAGTTTTTGAGATGCCTCACGACAAGAAAATAACTTGCAGCTACACCATCGCCAAAAATGAATTTAACGGAAAAGTGAGCGCTCAACTTCTTTTGAACAAGTTTTTTTGACGCTTTGTAGCAAAGAAATCAGAGCTACTCCCTAAGAGTGGCGACAAGTCGTTTTGTGTTTAGAAAAAGTTCCAACGCGTCGCTTATGGATTTGCATGTCAAATCACTCTTCATGAGAGTTTGAGAGCTACACCCCTCGTCGCCCAAAAGGGCTATGCCAAGCGCGGCTTCTTCTATCATTTGAGCGTCGTTGTTTCCGTTTCCTATCGCGACGCATTTCAGAGCGTCCAAACTTCTAACATACTGCGCTTTTTCTAAAGTGTGATTGTCGCTCTCTAGCACTTTGACGGTGACGTCAAACTCTTTCACTTGCTCATGAACGCTGCCAAAAGTGTCCGCCGTAATGACGTGAACGGAGTAGCTTTCGCTCAACTTTGGCAAAAGCGCTTTTACCTCATTTTTCAATACGCCGTCTTTCGCCAACGTTCCGTTATAATCTAAAACTACATGAGCTATTGTTATGGTTTTGTAGTTGGGGATGGCGAGGGTTATTTCTTTCATGTTTTTCCTTTGTTAACCTCTCTCTTAGTGAAACAGGAATATTATATGGCAGATTATTACCAGGACATTATACATTATGAAAGATATAAAACTAACGCAATATAGCCATGGCGCGGGATGTGGATGCAAAATCTCTCCTAAACTTCTCGACAGCATTTTAAAAAGCAATCGCGAAAACATTGTTTATCCCGACCTCATAGTGGGTAATTCCACCAAAGACGACGCCGCGGCGTTTGACCTTGGAAACGGAACTTCCGTTTTGAGCACCACCGACTTTTTTATGCCCATCGTTGACGACCCTTTCACTTTTGGCCGCATCGCCGCCACGAACGCCATCAGCGACATTTACGCCATGGGTGGAACGCCGCTCATGGCCATCGCCATTTTTGGTTGGCCCATTGAAAAACTGGACGCGGACGTCGCTCGCGAAGTGATAGACGGAGGTCGATCCGTCTGCGAGGAAGCTGGAATTCCCCTCGCCGGAGGGCATAGCATCGATTCTCCCGAACCCATCTTTGGTTTGGCGGTTACCGGTTTGGCCGACAACAAACACATCAAACGCAACGACACGGCAGAAGTTGATTGCGAGTTGTTTTTGACGAAAGCGTTGGGCATCGGCATACTCACGACCGCGCAAAAACAGGGTAAAATCGCCGATGGAGACATAGACGTCGCCGTCGAAGCCATGTGTCAACTCAACAAGGTTGGCCAAGAAATCTCAAAACTCGAAGGCGTGACCGCTCTAACGGACGTGACGGGTTTTGGCCTGCTTGGTCATTTAAGTGAAATTTGCGAGGGAAGCGACATTAGCGCCGTAGTGGAGTTTGACAAAGTGCCGACGCTCAAAAACGTCAAAAAGTATCTTGAAATGGGTTGCGTTCCAGGTGGAACTCGCCGCAATTTTGAGAGTTATGGACACAAGATAAGCGCCATGACTCCTCAGCAACAAGACATTTTATGCGACGCCCAAACTTCTGGCGGACTTCTTTGCGTAGTGAGAAAAGACGCCGTTGAAGAGTTTTTAAAAATCACTTCAAGCGTCGGGCTAGAACTAACGCCGATTGGCAAAACGGTTACTCGCGGCGAGTTTTTGGTAGAGGTAGTTTAGTTTTGCAACTGCCCCTAACGAACGACTTTCTCTCCATAGTTCTCAATGAAACTCCCCTACTCGACGTTCGCGCGCCGGTGGAGTTTCACAAAGGCGCGTTCGCAAACGCTTCGAACGTTCCAATTCTTGACGACGAAGAGAGAACGCTAGTTGGAACCATGTACAAAAAAGAGGGAAACGCGGCGGCCGTCAAACTTGCCGAAGAACTTATAAAAAACGAGGGAAAAGAGCTAAGAGTGGCGAAATGGAGAGAGTTTCTAAAACAAAATCCAACCGCGCTTTTGTACTGTTTTCGAGGGGGTCAACGCTCGGGTATTTCGCAGTCATGGCTACATCAAGCGGGAATGAACGTAACGCGTCTCAAAGGCGGTTACAAAGCGTTTAGAAACTTTTTAATGGACGAATCGCTTAGAATCAGCGAAAAAACCAACACTCTCATCTTGGGCGGTCGCACCGGTTCTGGAAAAACTTTGCTCTTGCCTTTTATAGAAAACTCCATAGACTTGGAGGGCGTCGCGAATCACAGAGGTTCCACTTTTGGAAATTTTATAGATTCTCAACCGTCTCAAATAGATTTTGAAAACAACCTCGCTTACAAACTTATTCAATTTGACGCGCAAAATTTTACTCATCTTGTCATAGAACATGAGAGCCACAACATCGGGCGAACTTTTATGCCTAAACCCGTTTACGAGAACCTTATGAGAGGAAAACTTATTATTTTAGAAACTCCCATTGATAAAAGAGTCGACATAACTTATCATGAATATATTACGGTTACTTTAGAAGATTACGCTAAATCTTTCGGCGATGAAGGAGTCGACAGATGGGCGGAAGATATTTTTTTTCGTCTTGAAAAGATAAAAAAAAGATTGGGAGACGAGTTTTATAGAGAATTAAAAAACATCTTTGAAAACTCTCTTTATTTGCATAAAACCCGTGGCGAAGTGGAGGGATACAAAGAGTTTATAAAAAAACTACTAGAAAATTATTACGACCCTATGTACGATTATCAGATACAAAAAAGTCTCATCCCCATTGTTTTTAGAGGCAACGCGGAAGAAGTTTTAAGCTTTATCAAA
>CALDOC010000058.1 GCA_937914675.1 uncultured Sulfurimonas sp. | reverse complement strand
ATTTGACCTGACTCTATGGCGGCGGTGAAGATGTAAAACTTTCCTAAAAAACCTATGGTTGATGGAAATCCTGCGAGGCTTAACATGAAGATGGTCATCATAATCGCCATGTAGGGTCGTTTTTGCGCGAACCCTTTAAAGTCGTCGTAACTCATCTGTTTTTTACTCTTTGAAGCGATAAAGCTCAGAATGCCAAACGCGCCGACGGAGCTTAAAAAGTAGGCGATGAGATAAAACATGATGGCAGGCGCGGCGAGCTCCGAACCCAAACCTATGGAGGAGAGGGCGATGAGCAAGTAGCCGCTATGGACGATGGAGGAGCCCGCCAACATTCTTTTGAGAAGCGTTTGATTGATGGCGAGCCAAGAGCCGCCCAAAAGAGTGAGGATGGTGACGGCTTGGAGCATTTGCGTCCAAAAACCGTTGATGGACGTGAAGTCCACCAAGTAGAGGCGAAGGGCGATGGCGAAGATGGCTATCTTGAAAGTCGAAGCCATGAACATGGTTATGGGGTAGGGCGCGCCATGGTAGACGTCGACGACCCACGAGTGAAAGGGCACGGCTCCGATTTTAAACAAAATCGTTATCATGACAAAACTAGCGCCAACTATGAGCAGTTTCATCTCTTTCATATCATGAGAGTGCGTGTACGTCGCAATGTCCGTAAGCGAAGTGGAACCGACCGCGCCATAAATCATGGCGGTTCCGAGGATGAAAAACGCTCCGCTCATGGCGCCGAGTATCATGTACTTCATCATGGACTCTGAACTGGAATTTTTGTTTTTATGGTAGCCAACAAGGGTGTAAACGCTAAGCGAAGCAATCTCAAGCGCTATAAACGCGGTGACCAACTCGTGAGCGTGAGCGAGCGTCATCATGCCAAAGACGCTAAATAAAATCAGCGCGAAATATTCGCCATTGAAGTAGGTGCGATTCTTGAAATAGTCATGGTTGATAAGCAGCGTCAAAATCGCGCCAGCCGTAAACATGAGGTCAAAAAGAGTCGCGAAATCATCCAAGATAAAGCTATTGCCAAATACGTCCACAAAGAGAAAAGGCGTGGCGTTGTTGCCAAGTCTATAGTAGCTAAGAGCGAACGAGATGGCGAGAAAAATAAGCGACACTAGATTCATGTTGCGCAGTTTTATGGTTTTTATGTGACTCAACAGCATAAGGGCGAAAGCGCCAATGACGACAATCGCCATGGGAAGGGCGAGAAGAATTTGTTCTATCATTTTAATCCTCCTATGGAAGTTAAAACCTCTTGTAGGGACGCCGTGAGTTGCGGCTCAAAGATGGGCGTAAAAAGCGATGGCGCGATGCCAGTAGCCAGAAGAAGCAAAACTATTGGAGCCAACATGACGACTTCCCTCAGGCTCAAATCACTGAACTGCGTACTGTTGTTAGCCTCTCCAAAAAGAACGCGTTGTAGCATCCAAAATATGTATATCATGGCCGAGAGCATTGTCGTGGCGGTAAAGACGCCTACCCAAAAGTTTGCTTTAAACGCGCC
>CALDOC010000057.1 GCA_937914675.1 uncultured Sulfurimonas sp. | reverse complement strand
TCTCATGTGTCGGTTCAAGCTTTCAAAAAGAGGGATTAATTGGAGAGGCTTGTATCTCAAAACTCTGTGTGAAGTCTACGTCTCGTTTTAAGTATGCCTTGCATGTCAGTTCATAATATAACACAATATATTCCTTTATATTTGTTTCCAACATAGTATCCAAATTTCATAAAATATTTCTTTGTGGCTCCAAATGATTTTTGCGTATTTGTTTGCATTATAATAGATATATTAAGCAATAAGTTTGTAGAATGTAAACATATTCAACATAGGAAATAAAATGAAAAATAATGGTATGTCTCGTCGCGACGCGTTAAAGTTTATGGGAATATCGCCTATTGCGGCTTCGGTGTTGGCCGGTACGGCTGGAAGTTCGATTGCCGAAGCTAGTGAAGACGTCAAAGGGAAGGTTATTATTGTTGGAGGCGGGGCGGGGGCTCTTATGGCTCTCTCTCGCATCAAACGCGCAATTAAAAATCCCGACATTACCATTATCGCGCCAAACGAGGTTCATCTTTATCAACCCGGTCAAGTTTTCATCGGGGCGGGCGAGCTTAAAATGGAAGATATTATTTTAGACAACAATAAGTATATAAATCAAGATGAAGTCACTTGGATAAAAGACGAGGTAAAAGAGTTTGACCCTGAGAACAACTCGCTGACGACTAGAGCCGGCGAGTCGATCAAGTATGATTATCTCGTGGTCGCGACGGGCGTTCAGTACCAATACGAAAAAATCAAAGGCTTGACAAAAGAGGACATTGGCAAAAATGGAATCACCAGCGTTTACCTAAGCGACTTGGAAAAAGGGACTGCCGTGGGCGCCACAGCCACTTGGGACTGGTTCAACGAGCTAAAGGAGGCCGCTAAAACTCGCAAACCAAAGGTCATCTACACGCAACCAAACACCCCCATAAAATGCGGCGGCGCTCCTCAAAAGATGTTGTACCTAAGCGCCGATTATCTCAAACGAGACGGCTTAAGCGCAGAGTATAGTTTCGTGTCGAGCCAAGCGAAGCTTTTTAGTCTGCCTCAAGTCGATAAAGCCTTGCATGAGGTGCAAGAGAGATACGACTCCATCGCCAATAAGTTTCAGCATCACCTTCAATCCATAGACGTTAAGGCGAAAAAAGCGACGTTTGCGCACGCTTACGAGGTCAAAGAGTATGACGAAGATTTAGAAGAGGATGAAATCGTCAGCAAAGTTGAGCAGGTCGTCATGGATTACGACTTTATTCACGTGGTTCCGCCGATGGCTCCCGTAGACGCCGTTTTAGCGTCCAAACTTGTCAACGGAGCCGGTTGGCTGGACGTGGACAAAAAAACTCTTCAACACAATCGTTACAAAAACGTGTTTGGCATCGGCGACGTTTGTGGCGTTCCTATGGGAAAGACCGGTGGTTCCGCTAGACATCAAGGACCCATCGTCACCAAAAATCTCATCTCTCAAATGAAAGGTGAAAAACTCACGGCAACGTTTGACGGCTACACCGTCTGCCCGATAAAAACTCAATATGGAAAAATAATGATGGCTGAGTTCAACTATGAAGGTCCAGCGCCAACCATGCCTTTTCTCGCGATTGAAGAGCCTAGATATATGTGGTGGGCGTTTGACTTGTACATGTTGAAGCCCATGTATCAGTACCTTATGCTAACCGGTAGATTTTAAAATAACGCCGCTCATGGATATACGCCAATGCTTATAAGAAACGAATCCATCAAGGAACGTTCCGAGATAACAAACTTGACGACGCTGCATGACAACGCCGTCGCTTACTGCACGAAGTATCATGGGTTTAAGATCATAGACGCTGAAAATCATAAACTATTGACAAGAGTCATTCACAAAGATTTGGGCGCGTATACGACGGCGGTTTGTTTTAGTCCTGATTCTAAACTACTCGCGTTCGCCAACGCCAACGTCATCAACGTCTTAAGCGTGGAAACAAAAAAAATAATTAAAAGCATTAAAACAGCTTCGCAAAAAATAGAAATACTCACGTTTTGCTCCAATTACGTCATCGCGGGAACCGACGAGGGCAGGGTGTTTCAGTACAGATATGACAACTCGGCGGTACTGAGCAGAGTTTGCTCATTCCCTTACAAAAAGGGTGGTCAAGACAACTATGTCAGCGCGTTTGCGGTTCTAGGCAACAACTTGGCGTTTAGCGGGCAAGGCGGCGCGATTTACGTCATCGACATATACACTCAGGCGAACAAAAAAGTTTTACTCCAACAGGGAAAAAGAGTCGACGCTCTCTGCTTTATAGATGAAAACGTTTTAGTGAGCGCGGATATTGATGGAGTGATACTAGTCCATGACTTGAATGACGATGGCGTCTCAAAAAAGATAAACGCGCCCTTTGTAAACGTCAAACAGATTGTTAAAATGCCAAATCCAGACTTCATAGCGATTAGCGGCGAAGAAAATTACATAACCCTAGCCGACATTAAAAAAAACAAGATAGTTCAAACCAAATACGTAGAGTTTCAAAACGCCATTAGAAAAATCACGCTCGCTCATGAGAGATCGCTTTTGGTCGTGCTCGACGACGCGAGCGTTATCAATGTGGAACTATCGACTCCTCTTGATTTAAAAACGCATGTTTTCAATAATGAACTTGATAAAGCTTACAGCTTGGTTGAGAACGAGCCTATGCTTTTAGAGTGCAACGCGTATAAAATGCTGGAGAAACAATACGACGTCATATATCGAAAAACAATTAAAGCTTTGATGAACCAAAATAAGAGCTTGGCGTTAAAAGAGACGGCTATCTTAAAAAACGTCGCGTCTAAGAAGCAAGATTTATCCTTGCTCTTTATCGCTTTTGAACATTACAATAGATTTAAAACGCTCTATCTTGAGAAAAAATACGCGCTCGCTTTCGCCATGTCCGACAAATATCCGTCATTCAAATATACGCCTATCCATAGTAAGTTAGAAGAAGCTTGGAACGATAGTTTTGTAAACGCTTGGAGACATATGCTCTTAGGCAAAGAGGAGAATGCGAAGACTCTTCTAAATGAGTACATTACGGTGATTTCAAAACGACCCATCATTAAACTTTTTTTAAACAAAGATAGCGAATTCATATGCTTTTTACAAGCTATTGAGACAAAGGATTTTCAGACCGTAGAAGAGTTGAGACTCAAAAATAAAATTTTCCAAGACGTACCCATCTATCATCCAATCAATCAAAGCATAGAAAAAAATCTAAAAAATATTGAAAACCTCATACATAAAGGCGAGTTGGAAAAAGCTAAAGAATCACTCGCTAAGTTTAAAAACACGACTCATATAAATAAAGATTTGAAAAAAATTTATAAGCATATTGAAAACATGAGGAGCTTGATGAGCGCCTATGAGAAAAATGATTTTAGAAGTTGTTATGAGATACTCGACGCGCACCCCGCTCTCAACAAAAGCGAACTTGGGGTTTTACTTAGTAGACATTGGATTAAACTAGTGGTAGAGTGTGAAGATTACGCCCTAAAAGCAAATCCAAAAGGCATAAAGACAACGCTAGGAGATCTGATCCTCATCGAGACTCGCAGACATAGGATAGGAGATTTGCTAAGGGTAAGTTTTCATTCTAAGATAAAAGCTTACTTGGCAAAGAACAATTTTCACGGCTCGCAAAGTATGATTTACTCCTATGTGGACATCTTCGGAGACGACAAAGAGATAAATTCGCTCATGAGAACTCACGAACTTATGTCCAAAAGAAAACTAGCGATTACCCATAACCAAGAGGCTAGAACGCCCAGAGACAAATGGGTTGACGTTGAGGCTATAGTAAGCTAATTCACGCTCAAGTAGATTCGCCCATAAGATTTATCAACTCCTTGCAAGTCTCCGCGAAGGGGTTTTGAAACGTCGCGCCTTGAGAGATAAATCTTTGCATGGCCACTTTTTTTGAAATCGCGACGTCGAGTTCCGCGTCACTCCCTTTCGTATACGCGCCTATGCGAATCAAGACCTCGTTCTCTTTTAAGAGAGTGTAATATCTTCTAAATTTCAACACCGCTCTAAAGTGTTCTGGAGTTATGATGTCGTTCATGACCCGCGAGGCGGAGTTTAAGATGTGAACTGGAGGATAAATGCCAAAGTCCGTCATTTCACGAGAAAGGACTATGTGTCCGTCCAAAATTGAACGAGATTGATCGGCGATGGGGTCGCTCATGTCGTCACCCTCGATCAGAACCGTAAAAAACGCGGTGATTGACCCTTTGCCTTCCTCTTTTCCGGCTCGTTCCATGAGCTGTGGCAAAAGAGTAAGCGAAGACGGTGGATAGCCTTTTGACGTTGGCGGCTCTCCTAAAGCGAGACCGATTTCACGCTGGGCCATGGCGAAACGAGTCACTGAATCCATGATGAAGAGAACGTCGAGGCCCTTGTCTTTGAAGTGTTCCGCCACGCTAATGGCGGCAAACGCGCCATACTTTCTCATAAGAGGCGAGTCGTCGGAGGTGGCGACCACGATGACCGTGTTTTCAAGGTTCCCTCCGAGGTTTTTTTGTATGAACTCTGGAACCTCGCGACCACGCTCGCCGATGAGAGCCACCACTTTGATTGGGGCGTCCGCACCGCGAACAATCATCCCCATAAGGGTCGATTTCCCCACGCCGCTTCCAGCGAAAATGCCAAGCTTTTGCCCTTTGCCACAAGTGAGAAGACCGTCTATGCTTTTCACCCCTACGCTAAAGACTTCATTTATCATGCCTCTCTTCATGGCCGCAATTGGAGCTTTTATAATGGGAGACATAATAAAGTCGGTGATGGGGCCTTTGCCGTCAATTGGTCTCATGAACGGGTCGACGACGCGACCAAGAAGAGAATCGCCAACGGGAATGTTTAATCCAGTGGAATCCAAAAAGACTCTATCTCCCGAGCAAAAGCCTTCCACAAAACTAAAGGGAGTTATAAAAAAAGTTCCGCCATCTATCTCTGTCACCATGCCCGAAGTCTCTTGTAAAGTGTCATTCGAAACAATTCTGACCATATCGCTAATGCTGACTTTGAGTCCCGTAGCGGTAATGACCGTGGCGTTAATTTTGACAACCTCTCCAAAAGCCACTGAGTAGTTTTTGCAAGAGAGCTTCTCTTTGAGTGAGGAGAATGGCATATGTTTGGTTTAATACCTTGTAGAAGTAGTGGAGTTTATCAGTGAGAAAAACTCGCTTCTTGTTTTTTCGTCTTTTTTAAACAGACCGCGAAGAGCTGAAGACGTCGTAGTGGAGTTTATCTTTTCAACTCCTCGCATCTCCATGCACATGTGTCTCGCCACGACTACGACCGCGACGCCTTTAGGCTTAATGGTATCCATGATAGCGTCGGCAATCTGTTCCGTAAGTTGCTCTTGAATCTGCATGCGACGAGAAAAAACGTTTACGACTCGAGGGATTTTTGAAAGCCCCACCACTTTTCCATCAGGTATGTAAGCGACATGAACGCGCCCTATGATAGGCAAAAGATGATGTTCGCAAGTAGAGTAAAACTCTATGTCTTTTATCAGCACCATCTCATCGTTGGAGCTTGTAAAAAGCGCTTTGGAGAGTATCTCTTTTGGGTCTTCTTTGTAGCCGCCATAGATAAATTCATAAGCTTTCTTTACTCTTGTAGGAGTGTCGACTAGACCTTCGCGCTCAGGATTTTCTCCCACGTGAAGCATCATAGTTTTTACCGCGTTTTCAAATTCGTTTGTATTGTTATCGGACAACGTTTTCGCCTTTGTTGTTTTGATAATTTATTGCACTAAAACGTGAGGCACGATTAGTGGATATTTTTTCATCTTACGAAAAATATGTTTTCTTACAACTTGACGAAGATCGTTTTCTAAAGCTTTGGGATTCTCTATAAGCCCTGGTTTTAGACTTATAAGAAATTGTTCCGCTATATCTTCCATCTCTTTTGCAAAAGCTCTATCTTGTCTATCTGGAACTATTCCAAACGTCGTGATTTTTGGTTTTGACAAGAGCTTGGAATCTTGCTCGCTAACTTCCACAACCATCATGACAATACCATCGGAAGCCAGTTTTTGACGGTCAAGAATGATGTCGTCGTCTATCTGATGATTATTTTGATTGTCGATGTAAGTTTTACCCGTTTTAACGGTTTTCACCTTTCTCATGAACTTAGGAGAAATCTCAATCTGCTCGCCATCCGTCATAAGTAAAATATTTCTCTCTGGAACGCCACATAAAATACCTGTGTCTCGATGCTTCATAACGTGATTGTATTCACCGTGTATTGGCAAAAAGAACTTAGGATTTACCAAACGCAACATCAACTTTTGCTCTTCCATAGAGGCATGTCCCGAAACGTGAATATCTCTATCCATCGCAATGCTCGCTCCCGCGCGCTGAAGATGATTTAGCATTCCAGAAATGCTTCCCTCGTTACCGGGAATGGCGCGAGATGAAAGAACGATTAAATCGGTTGGTTTAATCTTTATATGTCTATGCTCGCCTATCGACATTCTAAACAACGCTGAATTTGGCTCACCTTGAGAACCCGTCGTAACGATAAGAATTTCCTTGTCTTCAAGCCGCGCGACTTCCTCCGCGTCTATAAAAATCCCTTTTGGAAATTTTACGTAATCGTATTGCATCGCTATTTCAATATTTCGCTCCATGGAACGTCCTATGACGCATACTTTACGACCATATTTTATACCATGCATAATCGCTTGGTAAACGCGATGAATGTTTGAGCTAAAAGTAGACAAAAGAACTCTTCCTTCCGCTTTTGCAAAGATGCGATCAAGAGCGGGAGCGACGCTGAGTTCAGAACCTGTTGGAGTTGGGTTGTGAGAGTTGGTCGAGTCGCTTAAAAGACAAAGCACTCCTTTATCTCCATAGTAAGCGAGTCTATGTAAATCCGCCGTATACCCATCGACTGGAGTATAGTCTATTTTAAAGTCACCCGTATGAATTATTGTACCAGCTTCCGTTGTAATGGCCAAAGAAGACGAATCTATTATAGAGTGAGTCATGTGCATCCACTCTATGTCAAAATCATTGCCTATTCTATATACTTCGCGTTTTACGATTGGATTAAAAAGAGAGCGATGTTCTTTCATATGATGTTCGTCAAACTTATTGCCAATCATAGCCAAAGGAAGAGGAGTGCCATAAATAGGAAATTGCATCTCTTTATAAAGATACGGCATAGCGCCTATGTGATCCTCATGAGCGTGAGTGATAATTACGGCGACAATCTTATGTTTAATTTCACGAATATATGAAAAGTCAGGTATAAGAATATCCACTCCATGCATGGTTTCATCTGGAAAACTCATACCGACGTCAATAAGAATAGCCTCTTTTTCAGTCTCAAAAATCGTGATGTTTCCGCCGATTTCACCAAGTCCGCCAAGAGGAGTAACTCGTATTTTCGCTTTTGAATTAAGGTCAAGTTTAAAGTGAGGATTTAATCTCTGCTTATGAGCTTCTTGATTTTTTATTACAAAAGATTTTAAATTTTCATCCGTTGGAGTCGGCTGACGCTTAAATCTATTGTTCTGTTTTTTGTTTTTGTTAGCGTTTACGGGCTTGTTCCCTACTGCTTTTTCACCTGTTTCACTGTTACGATTAGGGTTAGCGTTGGGATTAGGTTTCCGACTACGATTACGATTGTTGTTATTTGGTTTAGCGTCCGTTTGAGGTTTAACTTCTTGAGTCATCCCCTGATTTTGTTCTTCCATCCAAACTCCTTGTTATTTTATAGAGTTGGTGATAGTCATGCGTAGAAATTTGATGAGGGCGAATTGTTAATGCAAGTTCATGCTTTTTAAAAGCTTCTTGAAGTACGCTTTTTTCATACTTTACAGATAGATTTTTCATTAAAGTTTTACGAGGTTGCTTAAATGCGACTCTTAGCATCTCCTCAAAATCTTCATCGCTTCTATTTGTATTTTTTTGTATAAGAAAAACGGCGGAATCTATTTTTGGCTGAGGGTCAAACGCGGTTGGGGGCACTTTCACAACTATATGTGATTTTCCCACGCTTTGAGTGATAACGCTCAAAGACCCAAACACTTTCTCACCTTCATGAGCGCAAAACTTTTCCGCCACTTCAAGTTGGACCATTACAAGTATATTTTTACACATTGGATCTGCGAGTGCTTTTAGGATAATATTTGTCGCAATATAGTAGGGCAAATTTGCCACTAAATCATACGGCTCATCAACTAAAGAACTCTTCCAAGCTTGCAGAACGTCCCCACAATTTAAGTGGAGTCGCTTGGTATCAATCTCTTTTTTAAATTCACTTTGTAACAGTCTACATAAATCGGTATCTACCTCAAAAGCTTCTACACTTTTGACATCAACTAAAAATTTAGTTAAATCACCTAAGCCAGGTCCAATTTCAACGATTTTATTTTCGTTTTTGGGCATCGCTTCGACGATTTTTCTTAAAATACTCTCATCTTTTAAAAAGTTTTGTCCAAACTTTTTTTTCGCAACAATGTTTTCTTTTTTCATAAGAATGAGTGTATAATAATTTTACTTACATAAAGATAACAAATATCAATTAAAGTTGATATTTACTCTCATTTAGTGCGCGTACTACATTAAAGCGCTAATTTTTTCTTCTGAAACGGCTATAAGCCTTCTCTCGAGTCTGTTTATCTCTTCAAGTAAATCGTGAGAAATTCCTTCCATCTTGTCATAATACTCTTTTGCAACTTTTGATTCTATCTCAGAAACGTTCTTTCTCTTCAGGCCAAAAAGTTTAGTAAAAAAACCACCCTTCGCTTTGTTAAAATAGATGTTAAATATTTGTAAGTACACGTCATGTAAGTTGAAGTGCAATGATTCTATTTTCGACATGCATTCAACGGGATTATTCGTTAAGGCGTTGAGGATTTGTCCATCGCCATAAAACCATTTTCCAAATTTACATTCCGTAGAGTCGATGGGAATCGCGTCTTCTTCTATCTCTAAACCATTAATCAGCAATTTAGCTTTTTGAACCCATTTGATATGGGCCGCTTTGGCCGCTCTTAAATGACTGAGTATTTCATCTTTTTTCATTAGTGTAACTCCAATTTATTTATAGTTAATTATTATAGTGCGTTATACATTAAAAAATTATAAACAGGTTTTATAAATTAAGGCAACTTATGTTTTATGTGAAACATGCGTCTCTATAATATATCTAAGTCTAAAAAGATATAATTTCAATATATTTAAAAGGAGACTGTTGTATGAATTATTTCGCAAAAAGGATAATTCCTTGTCTTGACGTTAAAGATGGACGCGTTGTAAAGGGTGTAAATTTCGTCGGATTAAAAGACGCGGGTGATCCTGTTGAAGTTGCTCGCCGTTATAATGAAGAGGGCGCTGACGAACTTACGTTTTTAGACATCACGGCTTCATCGGATAACCGCGACACTATCGTGGAGATTGTCGCACAAGTCGCTCGTGAAATTTTCATTCCATTGACGGTGGGTGGAGGCATACGAAAACTTGAGGACATCTATAAACTTTTAAACGTTGGATGCGATAAAGTCAGCGTTAATTCCGCCGCTATTAAAAGACCCCAACTCATAGACGAAGGCGCAAAGCGTTTTGGATCGCAATGCATAGTCACCGCCATCGACGTAAAAAAAGTAGGAAACAACAAGTACCATGTATTTTTAAACGGTGGCAGAGTTGACACTGGACTTGACGCGGTAGAGTGGGCGAAAGAAGTAGTGGCCCGTGGAAGCGGTGAAATACTTTTAACGTCTATGGATGCAGATGGAACGAAGGCTGGATTTGAGCTAAACATAACGCAGCAAATCTCTCAAGCCGTAAACGTTCCAGTTATCGCGAGTGGTGGAGCGGGGACTATGCAACACATAAAAGAAGCGTTTGAACATGGCGCGGACGCGGCACTTGCCGCTAGTATATTTCACTATAAAGAGATTGACATAATGGATTTAAAACGTTATCTTCACGATGAAAACATACCAGTGCGTTTATAAATAGAGGGTTGAAAGTTTGAACGGGATATCATTATTTGCAAACGTAGGAATTGCGGAAACATATATAAAAAATCATAACATAAACATAGTGGTGGCCAATGAGCTATTGGAAAAACGAGCCGAATTTCATCAAGAGATGCATCCAAATTGCAAAATGATATGCGGAGACATAACGAATGCGGACATATACAAAGAGATATTGAAAAACGCCAAAAATAAAAAATGCGATTTTCTTATTGCAACGCCTCCATGTCAAGGTATGAGCGTCGCGGGGCAAATGAAAGAAAACGATCCCAGAAATTCTCTTATTCAATTTGTCATTAAAATGATTAAAGAACTTCAACCGACGCATGCTCTCATAGAAAACGTGCAGGGCATTTTAAAAACTTGCATTTTAGTTGAAGGAGTCGACACCAAAGTGCTCGACTACATAAACCAAGAGTTAGAGCCTTTAAAATACTTTGTAAATCCCGTTGTCGTTGACTCTGCGGATTATGGAACGCCACAAACGCGTAAACGCGCAATATTTTTAATCTCTAAAACTTCCAAATGGGAGTTACCCCAAAAGCTGGCTAAGATAACCGTAAAAGAAGCCATAGCTCATTTGCCAAGGTTGGAAAGTGGTGAAACTTCGAGTATAAAATATCACTATGCAAAAAAACATAATGAGAGACATATATCATTTTTAAAACATACGCCAAGCGGCAAAACGGCTTTGCATAACAAAGTGCACTATCCAAAAAAAGCGGATGGAACGCGAATTAAAGGTTTTGCTACAACGTATAAACGCATAGAGTGGGACAAGCCAGCGCCGACGATTACCATGGCCAATGGCTCTGTTTCCTCTCAGAACAACGTCCATCCCGGCGTTTTGCTAGAGGACGGAACTTATTCAAACGCGAGAGTGTTAACGCTCAAAGAGATATTTATACTTACAGGATTGCCTGATGATTGGAATCCGCCACAATGGGCGAGTGAGAACTTAATACGACAAGTCATAGGAGAGGGCGTTCCCCCAAAATTAATCGATAGCCTTCTATCCTCTATGCCTAAATAAAATAGGAAAACAAAATGATAATATGCGCTGGAAATAATGAAACTTTTGACTTTGCTCAACCGACTGGAGTGGGGCTGATTGAAACCGCCATGAATCTAACTCGTCTTTGCATGTTTGACAAACCTGAATTTTTACTCTTTGTTGGAAGCGCCGGTAGTTATGGAGACGCGAAACTATTTGACATTGTAGAGTCTAAAACAGCCTCAAACATTGAGCTCGCGTTTTTAAGCAATGACGCGTATACGCCACTTGACAACGTCGTAACGACTAACGAGACTAACAAAAAAGACATTGTCGTAAACTCGTCCAACTACGTTTCTACAAATGAAACTTTAACAAAAAACTTTTTGAAGTTTGGAGTGGGAATTGAAAATATGGAATTTTTCGCTGTTTTAAAAGTGGCTCAAGAGTTTAACGTTCCCGCTGGTGGAGTTTTTTGCGTCACCAACTTTACTAACAAAAACGCTCATGAAGACTTTTTGAAAAACCACAAAAAAGCTAAAGAACTCTTGAGTTTACATGTCAAAAAACGAATTAAGGAGCTAACTAAAAAATGACAAAACTAAAGCCATCGTTAATGGATTACACGCAAAAAGAACTAACGGCTCTTGTAAAACCAGCTTTTCGAGCCAAACAAATATATGGATGGTTATATCATCAGTACGCTGATAGTTATGACGATATGAAAAATATCCCGAACTCTCTCAAAGAAGAGTTAGCCCAAAAGTACCTCGTAAATCCACTCACGATAGCTAACAAGGAAGTCTCTAGCGATGGAACCATTAAGTATCTTTTAGAACTTCAAGATGGCAAAACGATGGAAGCGGTTTGGCTTAAGATGAAAGACGCGCAACTTGATTGCAATGGAGAAACCGTTCATGAAGCCAAGTACACCATCTGCGTCTCAACGCAAGTGGGTTGCAAAGTGGGTTGCACGTTTTGCCTAACGGCCAAAGGTGGATTTACGAGAGATTTAACCGCGGGTGAAATCGTGGCTCAAGTCGTAACCCTCAAAAAAGACAACGATCACAAGCATAACCGCAAAATCAATATCGTGTATATGGGAATGGGCGAACCTCTAGATAACCTTACCAACCTAACTCAAGCCATAGAGATCTTTAAAGAAGACGAGGGTCTTTGCATAAGCGCTAAGAGACAAACCGTTTCTACAAGCGGATTAAGCACAAAGATAGATAAACTCGGAGAGATGGATTTAGGCGTTCACATCGCCATATCTCTTCATGCCGTCGATGATGAACTTAGAAGCGAACTTATTCCGATGAACAAAGCGCACAACATCAACTCCATCATAGAAGCCGTCAAACGCTTCCCAATAGACACTCGCAAACGCGTCATGTTTGAGTATCTAGTCATCAAAGGCAAAAATGACGACATAGGCTCCGCTAAAAAGCTTGTAAAACTTCTTGCCGATATAAAGGCTAAAGTGAATCTAATATACTTCAACCCCTATCCAGGAACTTCTTACGACAGACCATCAAAAGATGATATGATTGCGTTTCAGGAGTATCTACTAAAACATGGCTTGCTCTGCACCATCAGAGATTCAAAGGGCATAGACATTAGCGCCGCATGCGGTCAGTTAAAAGAGAAAACTAAACTAGAAAATGAGGATTTTAAATGAGTTACGTAGACATAGGCGAAGTGATTTTTATTGTTGTGTCTTTTACTATCGCTATTGGTGGATTTTTTTACGCTCTTAAAAATGATAAAATATAATTCGAAGTAAAACTTAACTTTAACAAAACGACCAACACACCAGGGAGGTCGTTTCTGAATGTAATGATACCTTACTAATCTTACAGAAAAATAACAAAATAATTTCAATCAAAATTACACAAAAATATAAAATTCTTTGACAATTCACATATTGTTCTAAGTTGTGAATAACTTGTGCTAGTCATCAATATAAATTCCTAAATTTGTATTGTTTTTAAGAATTTATTTATATAAAACCCAGCTTGATTAAAATTATAAATAGCCCATAAAGTCCTTATTACAGGGCTTAAAAAGCCTATTTAGCTTGTGGTTTAGAAAAAGTTATTCACAATCATAGTAGTTATTCACACTTGTTCCACATTTTCACATATTAGCTCTAAACATAGTTTAACGCGATGAGACTAAACATGCTTTATAGATTGATTTGTGGATGGATGTTTCACGTGAAACATTATATTGTTAAACTATCCATGCAAACTTTTTCAAAATCAACGTCACTCGTTATATTGTAAAGCTTATCGTAAAGTTCAAATTCTAATTCACATGCATGAAGAAGCAATCTAGTCGCGCCACCGTTTTTCACTCTCTCAAGAGGAGTCAACTCTTTATCTAAAAACTTTATCATCTCTTCTTCGCTCTGTCCATAAATCGGGTCGCCAACTATTGGATGTTTCACGTGAAACAAATGCACTCTTATTTGATGCTGCCTTCCAGTGTACGGAGAGCACTCTATTAAACTCATATCCAATTCTGGAAAATACTTAATAGGCTTAAAATCGGTCTTGGACGCTTTGCCGCTTTCATCAACTTTCACAACCATTCTCACCATAGCGCTTTCATCTTGAGCGCGAAGCAGGGGAGCTTCGACTCTCAACGCTTCTTTAAACTCTCCATGAACAAACGCAAGATATTTTTTTTTCATTTCTCTCTCTTGAAACATCATTTTGATGTCTCGTTCACTCTCTTTGTTTGTGGCGCATAAAACCAAACCGCTAGTCTCTTGGTCGATTCTATGAGCGATGTTGGCGTCTCTTCCAAATTGATATTTTAACTCGTCAATCAAAGAGTAGGGAGTGTTTCTATTTTGAGGGTGAATTAAAACTCCGCTTGGTTTGTCGAAAACCACAAATTCATCTCCAACGTATGTAGGTCTCAACCCTTTAGTCATAGGTTCAAAATATATAAATTCAAACTCGCCTTGTATCTCTCCCGCAGTTCTCGTCATGGGTTTTCCATCGACAAATAGTCTACCTTTCGCTATCAGCCTCTGCGCTTCTTTTTGGGTGTAATCCAACTCTTTTATTAGGTACAAAAAGGCTTTTTGCTTTTCTTGCGCGAACATTCTCTTTAAAACAAATGGCAAATTATAATCCTTATTTAAGTCAACTTTTAATATCTTTTAATCATCTATTTAATATAATAAAGGACTATAAAATTTATGAATTTTATCATAAATATTCAATATAAAAATCACAAAGGCTTAATAGATGATAGATAGATATTCAAGGGAAGAGATGAGTTCAAAGTGGACTTACCAAGCAAAATATCAAGCTTGGCTAGACGTAGAAAAAGCAGTTGTCAAAGCTTGGGCTAGACTCGGAAAAATTCCTCAAGACGACGCGGACAAAATAATCGCAAACGCAGGATTCGACATTAAAAGAATTGATGAAATAGAAGCGGTTACTCGTCATGACCTAATCGCGTTTACTACAAGCGTATCTGAAACTCTTGGCGCGGAGAGTAGATGGTTTCACTATGGCATGACTTCATCGGACACGGTTGACACCGCCGTGGCTCTTCAGATGAAAGACTCTCTGGAGTTGATCATAGAAGACGTGAAGATGATTATGGAGTCTATTAAAAAGCGCGCGATGGAACATAAGATGACGCTCATGGTCGGTCGGTCGCATGGCATTCATGGCGAGCCAATTACCTTTGGTCTCGTCTTAGCCGTATGGTACGACGAGATGGCTAGGCACTTGGAAAACTTGGAGCAGACTCTGGCCGTTATCGCCGTTGGTCAAGTGAGTGGAGCCATGGGAAATTTCGCTCATGCGCCATTGGAGTTGGAAGAATACGCTTGTGAAGAGTTGGGACTCAAACCGGCTCCAGCTTCCAACCAAGTTATTCAACGCGACCGTTACGCGCGTCTCGCTACGTCCTTGGCGCTTATGGCTTCTTCAATCGAGAAGTTTGCGGTGCAAGTTCGTCACTGGCAAAGAACGGAAGTGTATGAGTGTGAAGAGTATTTTGCAAAAGGGCAAAAAGGTTCATCCGCCATGCCTCACAAACGCAATCCTATCCTAACGGAGAACATAACTGGTTTGGCTCGCATGATTCGTTCTTACGCCATTCCAGCTATGGAAAACGTCGCTCTATGGCATGAGAGAGACATTAGCCATAGTTCGACTGAAAGATTTTGGCTCCCAGACAGTTTTATAACAAGCGACTTTATGCTTCATCGCATGAATAACGTTATAGCGAATCTTACAGTTTATCCTGAGAACATGATGAAAAATCTAAACCTGACCGGTGGACTCGTCTTTTCTCAACGAGTGCTTTTAGAGCTTCCTCTTCAAGGCGTATCGCGCGAAGACGCCTATCGCATAGTTCAAAGAAACGCGATGAAAGTTTGGGAAGAGATACAACAAGGAAAACCTACAACTGACGCGAATGGAGAGTCGCTCTACCTTAACCATCTCTTAGCCGATGAAGAGTTGAGAAGCTCCCTAAGCGAAGAACAAATCCGCGAGTGTTTCAACTACGACTACTACACTAAAAACGTAGACAATATTTTTGCACGAGTTTTTAAATAAATCTACATATAGACGAGGATAATAAATGATAACGATTATAAAAAGAAATGGCAGAACGGAACCACTAGACATATCCAAGATACAGAAGTACACTTCTTCGGCCGTAAAAGGTCTAAGCAACGTCTCTCAAAGCGAATTGGAAGTTGACGCTCAGATTCACTTTCGTGATGGCATAACGTCAAAAGAGATTCAAGAAACTCTTATTAAAACAGCTGTTGACAAGATAGACATAGACGCGCCCAACTGGACTTTCGTCGCGTCGCGTTTGTTTCTTTTCAATCTATACCACCAAGTGAATGGTTTTACAGGTTACGCTTCTTTAAAAAAATACTTTGAAAATGGTGAAAAAAACGGTCGCATTCTTTTAGGACTAAAAGAGATGTACGATTTGGATGAGCTTGAAAAACATTTGGTTCCCGAACGCGACATGCAGTTTAATTATCTTGGAGTAAAGACTCTCTATGACAGATATCTCATTAAAGATTCGACGGGAACGCCAATAGAACTTCCCCAACATATGTTTATGGCTATAGCGATGTTCTTGGCTCAACGCGAAGAAAATAGAGAAGAATGGGCTATCAAATTTTATAACATGATAAGTAAGTTTGAGGTGATGTTAGCCACTCCAACGCTCTCCAACGCTAGAACGACAAGACACCAACTAAGCTCATGTTACATTGGTTCCACTCCTGATAACATCGAAGGAATTTTTGACTCTTATCAAGAGATGGCTATGCTTTCCAAATTTGGCGGAGGCATTGGCTGGGATTGGACCGGCATCCGTTCCATGGGTTCGTTCATAGATGGACATAAAAACGCCGCTGGAGGAACCGTTCCTTTTCTTAAAATAACAAACGACATTGCAATCGCGGTCGATCAATTGGGCACTCGAAAAGGCGCCATCGCGGTTTACATGGAACCTTGGCACATTGATATAAACGACTTTTTGGATTTGAAGAAAAACTCTGGTGAAGAACGTCGTCGCGCTCATGATCTTTTTCCAGCCATGTGGATCAACGACCTCTTCATGGAGAGAGTTCAAGCAGACGCGATTTGGACTCTTTTCGATCCTTACGACACGAGAGATTTGGCCACTCTTTATGGCGACGCTTTTAACAAACGTTATGAAGAGTATGAAAACGACAGTGGCATCGTGAAAGAAAAAGTAAAAGCGAAAAACCTTTGGAAGAAGATTTTAACTTCTTATTTTGAAACTGGCTCGCCATTTCTTTGTTTTAAAGACAACGCAAACAGAGCAAATCCAAACGATCATTTTGGCGTTATACGCAGTTCAAATCTTTGTACTGAAATCTTTCAAAACACCGCGCCAAATCACTATAAAATAAAATTTCTTTTTGAAAACGGCGAGTACGTTAGTTATGAAGAAGATGAGATGGTAAGAGTGGATAGCGGGATAGAAAAGCCCGCTAAAAAAGTTACCGCTTTAGACTCTCTCGGTGGCATGCCAATCTACGTAGTTGAAAAAGAAAAGGTCAATGGCGATACTGCCGTTTGTAATCTTGCGTCCGTAAACTTGTCTCGAGTAAATACCAAAGAAGACATAAATAGAATCGTTCCAATCGCCGTTAGATGTTTGGACAACGTTATAGATCTTAACTTTTACCCTGTAGAAAAAGTAAAACGCACAAACATGAAAACTCGTTCTATTGGTCTTGGAGTTATGGGCGAAGCTCAAATGTTAGCGGAACAAAGCATCATGTGGGGAACCCAAGAACACTTTGACAAGATAGATGAAGTTATGGAAGCTGTTTGTTATAACACTATTTCAGCGTCATCGGACTTGGCTCTTGAAAAAGGTAGTTATCCAAAATTTGAGGGAAGCAAATGGAGTAGGGGAATCATGCCTCAAGACCATGCGAGCGCCGAAGTGAGAAACCTTGTTGATCGCGGGGGGCTTTTCGCTTCCACTTACGAGTGGGAAGAGCTTCGCTCGAAAGTGAAATCTCAAGGCATGAGAAACGGCTACTTGATGGCGGTCGCTCCAACTAGCTCTATCTCTATCTTGACTGGAACCACTCAAGCGATTGAACCAGTATTTAAACGCAAATGGTCTGAGGAAAATTTATCTGGACTCATACCGGTCGTAGCGCCAAATCTTAATCCAGACACTTGGAGCTATTACACTCCGGCGTATGAGTTGAACCAAACCATACTTATAAAAGCCGCGGCCATTCGTCAAAAATGGATAGATCAAGGTCAGTCGCTTAACATTTTCATTACGCTAGATAAAGCCAGTGGGAAATACCTAAACGAGATATATATGCTGGCTTGGAAACTAGGTTTAAAATCCACCTACTACCTTCGTTCGCAATCGCCTGAGGTTTTTCATGACGTTGAAGATAGAAGCATGGAATGCGTTGGTTGCCAATAGGCCATCATACATGAAACCTTTATTAGAAAAAGAGATCAATGCGTTTATGCAAAGATTTGATAACTTTAGAGACGCCGAGTTTCGTTCTCTAAAAGTTGTATCCCCAAGCGAGATACGCCTAATTTTTGGAGTGCAAGATAGAGCAAGGGCGTTTGATTGGATAAGCTTGGAAGTGGAGTTCTTAGAAATAAAGGACGCGAAACTTTTAAATTTTGATAAAGTCAAATTAGTTAGCATGGACGAGGGAGCGACTTTTCTAAAAAGCGATTCATTTGCATTTTGCATTGGAAAGTATGGCGATACGACCAATATGAAAGATTCCATCGCTTACGTAATCTGTGATTCCATAAAATACAAAGAAGGAACGTTCTAATGAATATTCCAACAACAAAAACGAGGAAATAAAATGAGAATAGTATGCCCACACTGTTTAAGCGTTAACAACGTTCCAAAAAAAGATGAATACAAAAAAGCCAATTGTGGAAAATGCAAAGAGTCGCTGCTCGACACAAAACCGATTGAACTAACAAACAATAATTTTGACGAAGTTGTTGTAAACAGCGACATTAGCGTCATTGTAGATTTTTGGGCTCCTTGGTGCGGACCATGTAAAATGATGGGACCAGTATTTGAAAAAACAGCTACTAAATTTCCACTAAAAACTCTTTTTGCAAAAGTCAACACTGAAAATGAGCAAAACTTAGGCGCAAGATTTGGAATTAGAAGCATACCAACGCTTATGATTTTCAAGAATGGCAAAGAAGTTTATCGCGCTTCGGGAGCTTTAGACGAGACTACTTTATCACGATTGGTTTTACAATACAACTAGATTGTCTATACGTAAATAAGGAATGGCGATGAAACATTTTACATTTTTAGCAACTGACAAAGACTCTTACTCTTTAGCTAAAACAGAAGCTAAAAATAGTGTGTACAAATCACAACTTATTCAAATTTTTACAGCTATTACGAATAAAAAAGATATTGAAAAATTATTGAAAGAAACCAATAAAAATTTTCCAGACGCTTGTGTCGTAGGAACTACGACGGCGGGTGAAATATCTCATGCAAAGATGTACGACGACTCTACGGTCATAAGTCTCTCCCTCTTCAAAAACACTAAACTCAAAACATGCACAGTTGACTCCATAAACAGAGAGAGCGGTCAAACATTGTCTAGTAAAATATGTTCTAAAAATACAAAAGCAGCCATCGTTTTAAGCGAAGGATTACAAGGAGAGGATTACGTAGGTTTTATACAAGCCATCAAGAAAGAAAATCCAAACGTAATCATAGCGGGGGGACTCGCCGGAGACAACTTCGCGCTAAAACAGACTTATGTGTTTTTAGGAAGCAAATTATATGAAGAGGGCGCGGTGGCCGTCTCTTTTTCGGGCAAAGAACTCTACGCTGACAATAGATATAACCTAAACTGGACTCCGATAGGTAAAGAGTTTACGATTACTTGCGCAGAGGGAAATCTAATTAAAGAGATAGACGAAGAGAGCGCGGTATCTATTTTCAAAAAATATTTAGGATCTGAAATTTTTGACAATAAAGCGGCCTCTCTACCCGACTTTCAACTACTATACAAAGAAGGAAAGACGGTAGTTTCAAGAACTCCCCTAGCGGTTGATGGGGAAAGCCTCGTATTTGCCGGCCCGCTTAAAAACGGTCAAAAAGTGCAGTTTGGCTTTTCAAACGCTTCAAGCGTTATATCCGGCGCTGAACATATAAGTAAAATAATAAATCAGAAACCAGCGCAAGCGATATACATATACTCAAGCGTCGCTAGAAAAACCCTTCTTGGAAAAGTTCTTGAAAACGAATTTAAATCGTTTGAATCCATCGCTCCCACGGCTGGTTTTTTCACTTACGCCGAGTTTTATAGCACGACGGCGGACAACGCTCTTCTAAACTGCACCACAACCGTTTTAATTTTATCTGAAGAACAAACAGAAACAAACAACACAGTTCAAACGCACGACGCTAAGAATACTAACTTGGATAACGTCACGTTTAAAGCTTTAACTCATTTCATAGAGCAAACATCGTTAGAGTTAAGCGAAAACGCGCATCTACTAGAAGAGTATAAAGACGTCGTTGATCAATCTTCTCTTGTTTCAAAAGCGGATAAAAATGGCGTAATAACTTATGTGAATGATAACTTTTGCGCTACTAGCCAGTATTCAAGAGAAGAGTTGCTTGGTTCGAATCATAACATCATCAGAGATAAAAGCATGTCGAGTTTTCTCTTTAAAAAATTGTGGTCTACCATACTGCAAGGTAAAATTTGGAAAGGGCTTATATCCAACAGAGCCAAAGATGGCTCAATCTACTTTGTAGACGCTACGATAATGCCTATTTTTAACGTAGCTGGCGACATAAAAGAGTTTATCGCAATAAGACAAGACGTGACCAAACAGATAGAATCAAAAAAACGCATAGAAGAAAAAGAGAAACTTATAAAGGCGATTTTTGACAACCAAGATAGCATAGTGCTATTTTCATCAGTGTCGCAAGGGATGCTAAACGCAAATAAAAAGTTATTTCACTATTTAGATTACAAAAATTTTGAGGATTTTAAAAGTCACCATGACTGCATATGCAATCTGTTTATAGAAGAGGAGGGCTATATATACCCCTCCAAATATCCAAACTGGATTGACGACACGGCTAACGATAAATCCGACAAAGACAAAAAAGCCAAAATATTAACAAAAGACGGAGTAGTTCGTACCTTTAACATAATGGTTAAAAAAATTGACGACGCTTACATCATTAACCTTTATGACATCACAAACTTGGAAGAAGCCATATTAAAAGCGAACGCTTCAGAACAATCCAAGTCGATATTTTTGGCCAATATGTCTCATGAGATAAGAACTCCACTCAATGGAATACTAGGTTTCACTGACATTTTAACTAAAAAAGATTTAGACAAAGACGCTTCGCGATACGTGGAAATAATTCACAAGAGTGGCCAAACGCTTCTAAACGTTGTTAATGACATCTTAGATTTCTCAAAATTGGAAAGTGGAGAGTTGTCTCTTTACAAGGTTGAATCACCTCTCTTTTTAGAAATGGAATCAGCAGTTTCCACCTTCGCGTCTCTATCAAAAAAGAAGCATATCAACTATTACATATACATAGACACTAACATACCAAAAACGCTTGTTTGCGATATACAAAGACTAAAACAAGTTATTAACAACCTTATAAGCAACGCCATTAAATTTACTCCCGATGGTGGAAAAGTGCAAGTAGAGATTTTGTTGCATAGCAAAAACAATGGCGTCGCTGAAATAAGTTTTAGCGTTAAAGATAGTGGCATTGGCATTGAAAAGCATAAAATAAAAACTATATTTCAAGCATTTTCTCAAGCGGACAACTCAATAAGCAGAGAGTATGGAGGTACTGGTTTGGGACTTGCGATAAGCAACAAATATATAAAGATGATGGGTTCCAACATAGAAGTAAAAAGCGAAAAGGG
>CALDOC010000056.1 GCA_937914675.1 uncultured Sulfurimonas sp. | reverse complement strand
TCGTCAAACCTTTTCTCTTGAATCAGGTTTGCTGGAACTATCCAACTTCCGCCCACGCAAGCCACGTTTGGCAAAGCCAAGAAGCTTTTCGCGTTGCTCGCGTTGATGCCGCCCGTTGGGCAAAAGAGCGCGTCTTTGAAGGGTCCGCCGAAAGCTTTGAGCGCTTCGACTCCGCCGACGATGGTGGCTGGAAAAAGCTTGAAGGCGTCAAGCCCGTATTCCAAACCGCTCATTATCTCGCTCGCCGTGGCTACTCCTGGAAGTAATGGAATGTTTCTCTCTTTCATGGACGCGGCCAAAGAGCGCGTCAAACCCGGTGAGATCGCGAACTTCGCTCCGGCGTCTTCGACCGCCTTGAAAGTCTCCGCGTTTATGACGGTTCCGGCTCCCGTGATGGCGTCTGGAAAAGCTTTGGCGACGGCTTCTATCGCTTCGAGCGCTTTTGGAGTTCTAAGAGTTATCTCAAATATGTTCACCCCTCCTTTCATCAGAGCTTCCGCCAAACGCAGCATCTCGTCCGCGTCTTTGACGCTTATCACGGGTATTATTTTTGATACCATCATCACTTCTCTCGCGCTCATCATGACTCTTCTCCCACCACTTCAAATATAGTCGCGCCCTCTTGCGCCGAGTTTACGACGCGACGCATGTTGGAAAACAGCTCTCTTCCAACGCCGTAAGTGTTTTTTGACAAATCAGGCGTTTGAATCTCGCGTTTTTCCAACTCCGCGTCGCTGATTTCTAAAACCAAAGTTCCATCATCGCAGTTTAGCGTAATCATGTCGCCATCGACTATCTTGGCTATGACTCCGCCGTCTTTGGCTTCGGGAGAAAGGTGAATCGCCGAGGCGACTTTTCCAGACGCTCCGCTCATTCTTCCGTCCGTGACGATGGCTACATGGTAGCCACTGTCTTGCAACGCCCCCATGGAGGGCATCAGACCATGAAGTTCGGGCATGCCGTTTGATTTTGGACCTTGATATGGAAGAACCGCTATGAAGTCGGAGTTTAGTTCGCCTTTTTTGAAAGCCTCTTTAAGAGCTTCTTGAGTGTAAAAAACTTTCGCAGGCGCTTTTATGACTCTGTCTTTGGCTTTGAGAGCCGACGTTTTGATAACGCTTCGACCGATGTTTCCATCCAAAAGTTTGAGTCCGCCTTGCGCGTCGAAAGGTTCTTTGACGCTGCTTATCACCTCTTTGTCGGCGGACTTCTCTATGGCTTTTTTATAAACCAATTTGCCCTCTTGTAAAAACGCTTCTTGAAGATACTCGCTAAGTCCAAAGCCCATAACCGTGTTGACGTCTTCGTGCAACATTCCGGCGTCTAGCAACTCTTTTATGACCACCGCCATGCCTCCCGCGCTGTGAAAATGATTTACGTCGGCGCTTCCGTTTGGATACATTCTACACAGAAGCGGCGTAGCGCTTGAGAGTTTGTCAAAATCGTCCCATGTCAAATGAATTCCGCATGAACGAGCCATGGCGATTAGATGAATGGTGTGGTTCGAAGAACCTCCCGTCGCCAAAAGCCCCACTATGGCGTTTACGAAGCTTTTTTCGTCTATCATTTTTCCTATGGGCATGTAGTTCGTACCCAAAGGAGAGAGTTCCAAAAGTTTCAAAGACGCCGCTTCCGTCAACGCGTCGCGAAGTTTGGTGTTGGCGTTGACGAACGTTCCACCCGCCAAGTGAAGTCCCATTATTTCCATGAGCATCTGATTTGAATTTGCGGTGCCGTAAAAAGTGCAGGTTCCCGAGGAGTGATAAGAGGCCGATTCGGCTTGTAAAAGCTCTTCACGACCGACTTTTCCTTGAGCGTACTCTTGACGAATTCTCGCCTTTTCGCTGTTGCTAATGCCCGATTCCATCGGCCCCGCTGGCGCGAAAATGATAGGTAAATGACCAAACTTCATGGCGCCTATGAACATTCCCGGAACTATCTTGTCGCAGACGCCAAGCATAATCGCGCCGTCGAACATATTGTGCGAAAGCGCGATCGCCGTGCTTTGGGCTATGTTGTCGCGAGAGAAAAGACTCATCTCCATCCCAGGTTGCGATTGCGTCACGCCGTCGCACATGGCGGGAACGCCTCCGGCGAACTGAGCCGTCGCTCCATTGAACGCCAAGGCTCTTTTTATAAGCGGCGGAAAACTTACAAAAGGCTGATGCGCCGAGAGCATGTCGTTGTAAGCGGAAACAATGGCGATGTTTTCTTTCGCGTTTTGAGCGAGACTCTCTTTCTCGTGAGCGCTACATGGCGCTATGGCGTGAGCTAGATTGCTGCATCCCAAATGGGAACGTTCCACTTTCGCTTCATGAGCGTCGCTTATGCGTTGTAAATAAATCGCCCTACTCTTTTTTGAGCGATTGATAATGTTGTTGGTAACTTCTATAAGAGTGTCCGTCTTAGGCATAATAAACCTCCATTAGTGGTTTTTCTTGTCGCATCATAGATATTATTGGCATGTTTTTATAATCGTCGCTCTGAAAAGCGACGTCAAAAACTTTCTTTTTGTTTTCACCTTCGATGTGAAGTATCAAACGCTCCGCGCTGAGTAAAAAAGAGCGACTCAAAGTAATCCGAGAGTACGGTTCGACGCTCGCGGTAGAGCTACAACACGACTCTTTCGCGTTTAAAACGTCTTCAAGCTCTTCCATGTTTGGAAAAAAAGACGCCGTGTGCGCGTCGCCGCCCATGCCCAAAACCACCACGTCGAGTTTATCAACGCTCTTAAGTCTATTTCTCGTAATTAAGAGAGCTTCTTCGCCCATAATCATCTCATTCTTCAAAGATATGAACTTGGCGTTTTGCGCTTGATTTTGAAGTAAACTCTCTTTTACCAAAAACTCGTTGCTCTGGCTAGAGTTGACGTCCACCCATCTTTCATCCACGAGAGTTATAGTCACTTTTGCCCAATCCAAATCAAACGTTGACAACTTTTCAAAAAGTTTTTTGGGCGTTGAACCACCCGAGACGGCCATGCAAGCGCGGCCTCTTGTCTCTATGGCGTCTTTTAAAAGAGACGCCAATTTTTCGCTAAGTTCGTCCACCAACTCTTCGCTAGAGCTAAAACCGCTCATCTTAAATTTATTTTTCATACCAACTTCTTCCATCCCTTTCAATAAGCGCTATGGAAGAGGAAGGACCGTCCGTTCCCGCCGTATATTTCTTCGGAGTGATCCCATTTTCTTTCCACCCTTCGATAATCTTATCCGCCCACACCCACGCGGCCTCAACCTCGTCGCGTCTCATGAAAAGCGTGTTGTTGTTATACAATAGGTCTAGCAAAAGATGCTCGTAAGCGCTCGGTCTTCTCGGCTCGTTTTTGGCTATGTTTAAATCAAGTTCCACTTGTTGTAGTCTCATTCCTTCGTTTAAACCAGGGATTTTGTTCATGATGAACATGGAAATGCTCTCGTCCGGTTGCAAACGAATGACGAGTTTGTTCGAGTCTATGCAAACGCCGCCTTTTGGAAATATGGAGTGAGGCACGTCCTTGAAATCGACAACTATCTCGCTATATTTTTCGCGCAGACGCTTTCCCGTTCTCAGATATATTGGGACGCCGTTCCATCTCCAGTTGTCAATGTCCGCGCGAATCGCGACAAAAGTTTCCGTGTCGCTGTTGCTGTTGCCTCCGTCCTCTTCCAAAAATCCCGGCACCGCTTTTTGACCGCTCACTCCGGCCGCGTACTGTCCTCGCACGGTTTTTAGTTTCAAATCGCTTCCCTCTATCGAGCGAAGAGAGCGTATGACTTTTAACTTCTCGTCTCTAACGTTGTCGCCATCCAGAGTCGAAGGCGGCTCCATCGTAACCAGACAAAGTAGTTGAAGCATATGATTTTGCACCATGTCTCTCATGGCTCCATAATCGTTATAATACGCCCAACGGCCTTCAAGCCCTACGCTCTCGGCTATGGTGATTTGAATGTGGTCTATGTACTGAGCGTTCCAGATAGGGGCGAAAAGCATATTTGAAAAACGCAAAGCCAAGATGTTTTGCACCGTGTCTTTTCCCAAATAATGGTCAATCCTAAAGATAGCCGACTCGACAAAATGGGCCGCGACTTTGTCGTTGATAACTTGAGAAGATTTTAAATCGTTGCCTATTGGCTTTTCTAAAACCACTCTTGAATTTGCCGTTATAAGCTTCTGCTTATTTAAATTTTCACATATGATTCCAAAAAGAGACGGAGCCGTGGAGAGGTAGTTGATTCTCTCTCTGTCTTCATATCCGCTTAGTAAATCGCTCAACGCCTTATAATCCTCTTCAACCGTTAAATCAATACGCAAATACTCTATGGATTTTATAAAATTTTGAAAAACTTCTTCGTTATAAACTCCTTCGCTAAATTCCATTTGAAATCTCTGAGACATATGTTCACAATAAACTTCCACGGTTATATCTTCACGAGACACCGCAATTATTCTACTTCCATCCGCAATATGCCCATCATCTCCAAGATGATATAACGAAGGCATCAATTTGCGTAGAGCCAAATCACCTGAAGCGCCAAAAATAACAATATCACTTACTTTACTCTTATTCATTGTCTAACCTTTTGCATAAATTAAAGAATTATATACTAAATTCATTATCTTCATTGCTTCTTATTTACGCAACGATGATATTTTAGATAATTTCAAGAGATGAAATTCATTGTTAAAATAATCTGTTATAATCATTAGTAAATTTCATACAAGGAAACGTATCTTGAATTTACTCATAGTTGAAGATGACAAATTGACGGCGAAACAACTCTTTCAGCTGCTCAAAAGCGAAAAATACGATTGCGACGTGGCGGACGGTTATTTTAAAGCCAAAGAGTTGGTCGACCAAAACAGTTACTCTTTGATTCTTTTAGATTGGAATCTTGGCGACGGGGACGGTTTGGTTTTTTTGAAAGAGTTGAGAGATTTGGAAATAAAGACTCCCGTGCTCATGTTGTCGGCAAATTCCGAGATAAACGACAGAGTCGCGGTTCTTGACAGCGGAGCTGACGATTATCTCTGCAAGCCCTACTCCTCCGTCGAATTGTTGGCTAGAATGCGGGCGCTGCTTAGACGAGAGTCGGGCGAAAAAGCTTCCGTAATCGTCATAGACGACGTAAGGCTTGACATCACGAGTAGAGAAGTTTTTATACATGAGGGTAAAGTGAATTTAACCACGGCGGAGTTTGACCTTTTAGAACTTTTCATGCAAAACAAAAATCAAATTTTAACGAGATACCAACTAAGCGAACACATCAACAAAGACAACTACTCCATCAAACATAGCAATCTCGTAGACGTGCACATAAAAAACCTAAGAAAAAAGCTCGATAAAAAAGACTTTATTTTAAACGTTCGCGGCGTCGGTTACAAGATAAACAATAGCCTGAAGTAAGTTTACTTTACCGCTATGAAGGTTGCAAAATTCGCCCAGCGAAAGACCACTTCGCAGTGTGAAAAGCCGGAATTTAACGCCATTTTGATATTTTCCTCTTCGCTGTAAGGAACGAGGACGTTTTCCAAAGCTTCGCGTTTTTGAACTATCTCGTATTCTGAATACCCCTGCTCTTTTTTAAATCCATAATAACGCTCGATCAAATCTTTGTTTAATTTCGCGTGATGGCTGATGACTTTTTCGCTAAAGATGAACACGCCCTCTTTTTTCAGGGACGACGCTATCTTCTTGACCAACTCTTCTCGAACTAGCGGACGAATGAACTGCAAGGTGTAGTTGCTTATGAAAACGTCCGCCTCTTTGTAGTCATAATCCAATATGTCGGCGTAAAGCACTTCAATGTTGGCGCCATAAGCTTCGCATTTTCGTCTCGCTTGAACAAGCATGGCTTCTGAATTGTCCAACCCCACAAGAGTCGCTTTTGTCGTTAAACTTCGATGAATGTTTAGCAGTAGAGACGCCGTGGAACACCCCAAGTCATAAACTATTCCCCCCTCATGAAGATTTTTCAACGTGAAAAACTCCGTAATTTCCTGAGACTCTTTGTAAAAAGGAACGCTGCGTTTGAGCATGTCGTCAAAAACAGCCGCCACTTCCTCATCAAATTCAAACTGTTTTTTTATTGGTTTTGTAAATACTTTATCGTTCATTTTCATCCCTATGTTATGATTATGACACAAATTATATTAAACTTTGAACAAACCATAAAATGTATTAAAGATAATTTGAGTATACTTTAGAACAAACAATCAATCAATAATAGCGAGACTCTATGAACATATTTCTAAAATTAACGCTAATCCAGTTCATATTTGTAGTATCCATTTTTGCAAACGGCGTTCCTCTGGAAAAAGTTTCACTCCAACTAAATTGGAAACATCAGTTTGAGTTCGCTGGTTTTTATATGGCTAAAGAGAAAGGCTTTTACAAAGACGTTGGAATTGACGTAAATATTTCAGAATATGAAAACGGCATGGAGCTTGTAAAAAAAGTCACGCGCGACGAGCATGCGTTCGCGGTGGGCTACTCTAGCATAATCCTTGATGAAACGAACACAAACGACGTAGTGTTGTTGAGCGCCATCTTTCAATCGTCTCCCCATGTGCTCGTTAGTTTAAAATCATCTGGAATCAAGTCCATCAAAGATTTTAAAAACAAGAAGATAATGATTGACCCCGAAGCGATCAAAAGCGCGGCGTTTATCTCAATGTTGCGTTCGAATGGAATCTCGTTTGGCGACATGACGATACAAAA
>CALDOC010000055.1 GCA_937914675.1 uncultured Sulfurimonas sp. | reverse complement strand
TGCGACGCGACGATGTTTGCAACTTTAAAGAGAGGCAACGTAGAATTTTTAAGCATATCTGAGCCAAAATTTACATGTTGTTTCATAAGCGTATACTCTTTAGTCGTTAGTTTCCCCTCTTTGTGAAGAATGCTGTCTAAAACGCCAAGTTTACCAATGTCATGGAGCGACGACGCGTCTTTTAAAAGAAGGGCTTCTGTTTTCTCGACGCCATACAATCTTGCAAGTTTGTACGTAAACTCCGCGACGCGACGAACATGATTGGCGGTCTCTTGCGAATGACCCTCCGCGATTCCTCCCAAGTTGTACATCAGCTCCACTTGAGTGGCCGCGATTTCCCTAGTTTTCTCTTCCACTCGCTGTTCAAGATTTTTTTCATAATCTCTAAGTTCTAGTCTAGTTTTAACTCTAGCTATGAGTTCTTCACGAAAAAACGGCTTTCGTATATAGTCGCTGCCACCAACTTTATAGGCCTTAGCCAGCATTTCTTTATCTGTGTTCGCCGTTAAAAATATAACGGGAATAGAAGCTGTTTTTGGTTCGACTTTTAGGTATCTACATGTCTCTATGCCGCTCATGACGGGCATCATAATGTCTAAAAGAATCAAATCCACCTCTAGCGCGTCAACTATTTTTAACGCGCGCAATCCATCACTAGTCGTAATTACGTCATAACCACAAGCAAAAAGTATTTTCTCTACGATTTTTCTATTCTCTTCTACGTCGTCTACCACTAAAATTTTATATTTGCCATTATTCATTATATCTTACTGCCTAATATTTTTTTATCTTTGAACGCCTTCGACTAGCTACGCCACACTCACCAACACTAGATGATTTTTTAAAAAATGTAGTTGACGCGTATTTTACCATTTTTACGCGTTAAAAACGACATATCTATCTTTTCCTGACATTTTCGCTTTATACATAGCCTGATCCGCTTGTTGAATAATCTGTTCCACTTCCAATCTCTCTTCTTGTGGGTAAAACGCGACGCCTATGCTGGCTGAAATATTGATGGGACAATTAGCTATGATAATTGGTTTGGCTATAACTTTGTTGAGTCTAGTTAAAAATGGGACAACGCTCTCTTCATTTTGCAAGTCAACAAACAAGGATATAAACTCATCGCCGCCTACGCGAGAAATAGTATCGCTTTGGCGGAGTGTGCTTGTCATCCGCTTCGCCAAAAGTATCAGCAATTTATCGCCTACGTCATGACCATAAGTGTCATTTACCTCTTTAAAACCATCAATGTCGACGTAAGCGACGGCTATAAGTTTGTTTCTACGAATTGCCTGAGTAATTGCTTGTTTCATTCTATCGGCAAACAACACTCGATTGGGTAAATTTGTAAGCGAGTCATAGTGAGCGTTGCGTTCAAGTTCTTGACGCTGTCGTTTTTGAATCGTGACGTCCGTAAAAATTGAAATATAATTTTGCACCGCTTTGTCGTCGTCATAAACGGCGCTGATTGTTGCGTTTTCAACGTATTCCTCGCCATTTTTTTTGCGATTCCATAGTTCGCCTTTCCAGACGCCATCTTTTTGTAACGATTTCCAAAGCTCTAAATAGAACTCCTCGTCATTGCGACCAGATTGAAGAATTTTTGGATTTACGCCCAATACTTCGTCATGGGAATAACCCGTTATGGTTGTAAACGCTTCATTAACGTCAATAATGTTATTCTCGGCGTCCGCAATAACAATTCCTTCATGAGTTGAAGTAAATACGCTGGCTAAAAGTTTCAGCTTCTCTTCTATAATTTTTCTATTGCTAACGTTTTTAACAAACGCAAGATTATACTCCTCCCCCCTATATTCAACGTAATTTGCAGTCACTTCAACTGGAAAGACGGTTCCATCTTTATTTTTATGTGTCGCTGAAACCACTACAACGCCATTTTCCTTGATATCGTTCCAGTGAGATTCTATTCGTGATTTGGGAAAATTCTGATCAATGTCAGGTATTTTCATTCTCCTTAGTTCCTCTTTTGTATAACCTAACTGTCGAGCCGCGCCATCGTTGACATATACAAAATCGCCATCTTGCTTAGTCAAATAGACCCCTTCTTGCACATGATCGAGCGCATGTTTCATAAGTTTGAGTTCTTCTTCGGACTCTTTGTCTTTTGTGACGTCCCTTGCAAAACCCACCGTTCCAAAAAGATTTCCTTCTTTGTCCAAAATAGGAGCTTTATAAGTTTCATGCCATTTCCTTTGGCCATGTCCTTCTATGAGCTCTTCTAACTCTTTTGTCTGTAACGACTTCATAATCTCTTTGTCATCGGCTCTAAAAGAGTTCGCCATCTCCTCTGGAAATAGGTCAAAATCGTTTTTACCAATTATCTCCGAGGGACTTCCAAATCCTGTCGCTTTGGCAACCGCTTTATTCGTTGCCAAATAATCGCCATTTACGTCTTTTAACCAAACAAAAAATGGAAAACTGTCAAGTATCGCTTGGAGATAATTTTCACTTTTTTTGAGTTTCTCTTCATTCTCCTTTTGAAGAGCTATTATCTTCTCCTTTTCAGTTTCCACTTTCTGAAAATAACGCAACAGTATGACAAATGGCCAAAACCCGAGCTTGGCTAAATAAGTGACAATTTTTTTCATGCCTAAATTATAGTACTTCAATCTTAAATATTTGTATAATATTTTTTTATACGTTAATTGCTTCGCGTTATTGATGGAAAAATTGATTTGCACCATTGATTTTCTGCTGGTTAAGGTCTGTTTTCACCCATAACAAGTCATTTGAAAATTCTTTGAAAATCGCTGCCATAAAACAACAAAAAGGGTGTATTATTCCATTTATACTTATAAATACAAAGGATTAAAATGGCTAATTTAACAGTTAAAAAACAGGTGCTCAAACCTTTTACTCTTCACACAAAACCTATTATGGAAAAGCATCTTACAAAGTTAAACACGGAACTTAGCGACTACACTTTCGCCGCAAATTATATATGGCTAGCAAATAGTAGTGGCTTTTACGCAATCTTAAATAAATGTTTTTGCCTCTTCGTCATGACCGGAGGGGAACTTACCATGTTGTTGCCACCTTTGGGAAAGAAAAAATACGTTACCGAGGCGATAATAAAATGCTTCGCGATTATGAACGAAAACAACAGTTCGCCTTATTACGCTCGCATCGACTACGTTCAAGGAGATATGATTGAGGAGTTTGTTCAGTCTACCGACGAAGGGCAAAGCATGTTTGAGATGCTTGAACATTATCTAGTTGAGAAGAAATTAGTCGACTACATTTATTCAGTGGACAGCTTGATTGAGTTGCGTGGAAACAGTTATCACACAAAACGCACTGAAATTAATAAGTTTACAAAATCTTACGCGGAGCACACCATCGAGCCTCTCGATAGCGTAAAGCATAAAGATGAGATTATGGCGCTGTTTAACAAATGGGTTGCGGATAGGGTTAAGTATATGCCAAAAGAGGAAGCGGAAGTTTTCTTAGAGGGAATTCATCAAGAGCGCGCCGCGATTAAACAGATGTTGAAACATTTTGACGAACTTGAACTTATTGGACTTGTCATTTACATCAATGGCGAACTAAAAGGCTTTACCGCAGGCGAGAGAATCAATGAGACAACCGCTACGGTTATCATAGAAAAAACGGATTTTGAAGTGCTTGGCTGCGCTCAGTATATTTTCCGTGAATTTTCAAAAATGCTTAAAGAGCATTACGGCGTCACTTATATCAACGTTGGCGACGATATGGGATTTGAAAATCTTCGCAAGGTGAAAATGTCCTATCGACCGTTTAAACTTGTTCCAAAGTATACAATTTACCAAAAATGACAATTCGCAAGGCAAACGCTTCGGACGTTTCAAATCTCCATGCGTTGGAGAGGGAAATTTTCACGCCAGAAAATTTTCCCCTCTCACGGGCTTCACTCTCCTATCATGTAAAAAACAATTTAATTTACGTGGCCGAGATAGAGGGGGAAATCGCGGGTTACATTTTGGCTCTTGTAAAGAGAAGGCATGCAAAACTCTACTCTTTGGGAGTGAATTCGCTCTATCGTGGTCAAAACGTCGCTTCAAAACTTTTAGAAACGATTATTTTTGAACTCCTCCATATGGGCTTTAAACAGATTTTTCTTGAAGTGCGCACCGACAATGAAACTGCGATAGCTCTGTACAAAAAATTTGGTTTTAACGTCAAAAAAACTCTTGAAGCTTTTTACCTAGACAAGCGCGACGCTTATCTCATGGAATTTAAAGCGAAGGAGTAAAGCTCTAAGCCTACTTTTATCCATTTATTATGACAATAGCGCTAAGCTACCTCAATGAAAACAAAATTAAAACGCTACTTTAAAGAATTACTGTACTTTGTCGTCGCCATGACGATATTCGCAAACGTCATTAGTTTGTACAAGAGTCAAGATTTGAGTGACAATCCATTGGAAATTCGTTCAGTCGAACTACTCCGTCATGAACTCTATGGCATAGCGCGAGACAAACCCGTTTTAGTCCATTTTTGGGCGACTTGGTGTCCCACTTGCAAACTTGAAGCGTCAAACATTGAGTTTCTTTCTCAGCGTTTTGAAGTTTTGACCATTGCCGTAAACTCTGGAACCGACGAGGAGATACAAAAGTATTTAAGCTCTCATGACTACTCCTATAAAGTTGTAAATGACAATCAGGGAAGGCTCGCTTCTCGCTTTAAAATAGGGGCTTATCCCACAACTTTCATCTATGACAAAAACAAAAAATTGGTTTTTAGCGACGTTGGTTACAGCTCGACTTTTAGCATGTATCTTAAAATGATTTGGGCTGGATATAAGTGATTTTATTTGAGTTTGAGTATCCTCTCGCCTTTATTTTATTGCTCTTAATTGTTTGCGTCTATAAATGTCCAAAAAGCCTTAAAGAGATAATTTTTCCTCACACTCACCTCTTCTCCATGTCGACGTCGCTTATACAAAAAGACAAACTTTTCTACTCCATCATTTTAACGCTGCTCATAACCGCCCTAGCCTCTCCCATCGGTTACGATCAAAAATCTTCAAGTAAACGCAAAGGTCGCGACCTTGTGTTTGCCCTTGACGCGAGTGGTTCCATGGCTGAGAGTGGATTTGACGGCGAGAACGCGCAAAAGAAAAAATTTGACATATTAAAAGATTTGCTTAAAGAGTTTGTATCTAAAAGATATGACGACAACGTGGGGGTGAGTATCTTTGGCTCTTACGCTTACAGCGCGGTTCCCCTCACTTACGACATGCCGAGTATCAACTTTTTACTCGATTTTTTTGAAGTCGGCATAGCGGGCGACAGTACCGCCATCGGAGAGGGAATAGCGAGCGCCACGAGACTTTTGCAAAAAGGCGAAGCTAAAAAAAAGGTTATCGTGTTAATCACTGACGGCTATCAAAACAGTGGAGCGATTTCCATAAAAGACGCCGTCTCGGACGCGAAAAAACTTGGCGTCAAGATTTACTCCATTGGGGTGGGGAAAGAAGGCGCCTATGATGAGAAACTCTTGGCGTTGGTGGCTAATGAAACAAACGCAAAAACCTTTAAAGCTATGGACGCCGCCACGCTCAAAGAGATTTACGAAGAGTTGGACGCCCTCGAACCAAGTAGCGTTCGCTCACAACGCTATCTCAACAAACAAGCGTTGTTTATCTACCCTTTGGCGATTGCCGCTTTACTGCTTACGTACATACTCCTTAAATACAGAAGTGAAGAGTTATGAGCTTTTTATACCCTTTTGTTTTTTTTCTTTTTGCGCCTCTCTATTTTCTCTACAAGCATAATGAAACGCCTACGAGCAGATACAAAAAAAGAGAGAAACTTCTCCTCTTTTTAAGTTTGGCTTTTATCCTTTTAGCGCTCGCGAGACCTGTTTTACTCGATACTTTAAACAAGCAAAAGTTTGACTCGCAAGATTTCATCATCGCCATCGACGCCTCTTTTTCCATGCAAGCGGATGATTTGCAACCTACTCGATATGAAGTGGCGAAGGGTAAATTAAAAGAGATACTAACCGCGCTTCCCCAAAATAGGTTCGCAATCTTCGCTTTTACCTCAAACGCCATACTTATTTCGCCTCCAACGACAGATACCGCCATCAGCCTTTTGGCGCTAGAAGCGCTTGATCCTAAATTTATTTTAACCAAAGGCACTTCGCTCAAAGAGCTTTTAAAAACGATTTCCAAAGTCTCCCATGAAGAAAAAAAGCTGATAATTTTTAGCGATGGCGGAGAAGAACGCGACTTGGAAGTTTTAGTAGACCTAGCCAAAAAAAATAAAATCATTCCATTCGTCGTGGCTACCGGCTCAAAAAATGGCGCGCTGTTATCTCAAGACGACAAAAAATTAAAAGATGAAAAAAACAACCTCGTCATATCGAGAATCAACCCCATACTCAAAGATTTCGCTATGCTTAGCAAAGGAGCGTACTATCTCTTGGATTCGCAAAACTCCAACGTGGCTAGCAAGATAATGGCGGACATGCGAAACGATAAAGACAAAAGCCGCAAAGCGGATATTAGCGTGCTGAGTTATACCCAACTCTACTACTTTCCTCTCCTTTTAAGCATAATTTTTTTCCTTATGGCGGTTACTAAAATTCATCAAATATACGTCTTTTTGCCTCTGCTATTTTTTCCGAATCAAGCGGACTCCTCTTTACTGGATTTCTACCATATAGAAAAAGCCAATGGCGAGTTTGAGAAGGCTTCATACGCGCGTAGCGCGCAAGAGTTTGAAAAAGCGACGCCAAGCCCGTGGAGCTACTACAACAGGGGCGTCAGCCTTTACAAAGCTAAAAATTACAAAGAAGCCGCGGAAATATTTGCTAGCGTTCAAACTAAAGATGAAAAACTCAAACAAAAGATTTTTTACAACTTGGGAAACTGCGCGGTGAAAATAGGCAAGTATGAAAGAGCCAAGATTTACTATCGAAAAGCGCTCAACTTGGGTGAGGACGCCGATAGTCATTTCAACTTAACGCTATTGTACAGATTGGATTTAAAAGAGAAAGCGGACGTCTCAAACATGTTTCCAAAAAATGAAGTCGAGAAAAAAACCGACGCGAACAAAAAAGAGAATCTCAAAAAAGACAAAGAGAAACAAGAAAAAGAGAAACAAGAAAAATCGGGCTCATCCTCTAGCAAGGCAAACCAAAAAGCGGCTCAAAGCAGTAATGGCTCATCGGACTCACAAGGCAAAAAAGAGAAAAAAGCTCTCAAAAAAACGGACAAAACCATCGATTCCAAATATAAAATAGGCTATAAAGCTTATGAACTCATCAACAAAGGATACACAGATGAAAAACGCCCTTGGTAAGACGCTTTTTTTACTTTTGTCGCTTACTTTCACCCTCTTCGCAAAGAGTGATTTGGCCACGTACCAATTGACTTCTAGCAAAGAGAACGTTTACGTAAAAGAGGCTCTTGAGATAAAATTTGTCGCAACGCAAAAAGAGCGACTGCACAATATGTTCTTTTTTTTAGAACCAAAAAAATCAGATAACTATAAAATCGTTCTACTCAACAAAGAAGCCAACGAACTTGCGCATCATAAAAAAGAGACAATATTTACCTTCTTGCTTTTTCCCTTAAAAGAGGGAAGCGTTGAAGTTGATTTTAACTTTACCATAAAAGTCGCAAGCGACGAAGCCGTGGCGCAAGTCTATCAAGGAAGCCGAGACAACGTCAAATGGATAGAGACGATAAACACTCAAGTGGATTTGCAGCCCCTAATACTAAAGGTGAAAAAGCTAAAAGAAGACGTTGACCTCGTTGGCGACTTTACGCTAACGTCCAAACTTCAAAGCGATAGCGTAAACTCGTACGAGAGCGCGAACGTCACCTATAGTTTCAATGGCGTTGGCTATGACGTATTTAACGTCGAGCCCATTACAAAGATAAAAGACGTAGAGATATTTTCCGAGATTACAAAACATTACGACAAAGAGACGCCAGCCGGATACGATATTCATAGAGAGTTCAACTACGCTTTAATATCTAAAAACGATATTGTCGTAAAAGCCAAAGAGTTTAAATGCTACTCACCAATACATGATAAATTTTATACAATGAAGACGCAGGAGTACGTTATAAAAGTCAAAGGGATGGATAAATCCAACTTAATCGACAAGGTGAATTATCCAGAATCTCAAGACCTTTCTCAGCTTGGCAAAACCATTCTAACCTACTTGATTCTCTTTTTTTCAGGTTTTTTAACGGCTAAATACTTTCCATCTTCTTTTTCACTAAAAAAGAAACAATATAGCGACGTTAGAGAGGCAAAAAACGCTAAAGAGCTGCTCTTCCTTTTAATGAATAAATACGACGTTTATAAATTAAGAGTATATTACGAACCGCTTAACGATATTGTTTATCATGACGCGAACGCGCGCAATTTTAAAAAAATAAAAAAACAGATATTAAAAGATTTGGATAAATAAGAGATGTATCAAATAATCATAAATACGCTAACGGGCGCCGGGACTGGTTACGTTACAAACAACATCGCCATAAAAATGCTTTTTAAAAAGTACTTCGGCAGGTTTGGCGGGATTATTGAAGACACGCATGACGAGTTTGTTGAAAACATGGCGCAACTTATAGAAAAAGATTTAATCAACCACAACACGCTCAAAGAGGAGTTTGGGTCTGAAAAGTTTCATAACTACATTAAAGAGTTGGTCAAAGATCTATTCTTGCACTCTTTGCCTAAGAACTCAATCGGTTTAAAAGAGATACAAGGCGTTCATCGGACAAAAGAGAACATGCTCGCCTTTTTAGATAAAAATCAAGCCTCTATCGAAAAACTCGCAAACAAACTCTTGTCTAGACCTTTTAACCAAGCGGTTTCTTATCCTCAAATTTTAAACGTCTCGCAACGCGCCTCTCAAATTTTAAACAACAACAAGTCAACGTACCTAAACTCGTTAATCCCTTCTTTAAAAAGTTTTAAAATTGAGGAGTTGCTAAGCGAAGAGTCGCTTATGGAACTGACTAACAATATCAGTAAAATAATTTATAAAATAGACTTTTCAAAGTTTGACAAAAGCGTAAACGATTCAATTTACAACTTGCTAAAGCTCTTAAACATGGATGAAATTCTTCAATGCGCAAAAGAAGAGATTCAAGAGATACCCTTCAAACAACTTATCTCGGATAAAGAAGCCATAACAAAAAACCTCATAGAGAAGCTTCTGGAAATTTCGACATCCGACGATGGACGCATCGCCATGGAGGAGAGCGTTCACGCGATACTGGATAGTTTAAAAGAAGTGAACGTTTCTCTGTTGAGTCTCTTGGACGATGACATAAAAATCTCCATCAAAGCTTTTATAAGAAACGAGTTGCCCAACGTTATCCATAAAGTCATTGAATTTATGGATAAAAATGAAAAAGATTTAGAGGATTTAATAAACAACTCCATAGAAAAAGCGATCGACAATGGAATATTTCCAGATTTAAAGAAAAAAATCGTTTCCATATTTTACACAAACATCGTGGCGGATTTCAAAATTTTGAACATGGTAAAACAATACATACGACGCCATCATGAGACTGCGGAAGAGGAAATTGTAAATCAAGTTATCGACATACTCGAAAATAAATCCATTGGAGAGTTGTATAAAAAAATAGCCGATAGAAAAATAATCACTTCACAAAAAGTCATCACGCTTATTTTACAAAATCTCCAAAAGATGAAAACGGGCGCGAAGATACGTCTCATGGACGTCGTTTTGGAAAAACAAGTTAAAAATTACGTCGACGTTGATTTAGATTTTCTAAAAAACTCTCTCATCCCCTCCTCCGTCGAAAAACTAAAAACTCAATATATTTATACGAATCAACTAAAAAACAAAATTGACAAAGAGACCAAAAAGCTTATCAACGGGTTTAAAGTCAAAACGCTTGAAGAGTTGTTTTACGCTAGAATTGAAACGATAACGCAAAAAATCGTTACATCCATAGATAGCGATAAAATTTTAAACGCCATTCTCTCGAACGTCGAACTGCAGATAAACAAAAATATAAATGAAGTTCTAAACGTAAACGCCATAAGTATAGACTATGAACGTTACCTCGATGGCATAGTCGCTCAGAAGTCGATCAAAGAGATGCTTACGTACGCTCAAAACGAAGAGGCGTACGTAGCGGTTGAAAGCGCTCTCATAAAAGTCGTCGTTGACAATCTCGAAGAGATACTCAAAGGAAACGTCAGCGACGCCGTAAAAAAAGAGTTGGCGAAACTCCCTCCATCAAAAATAAAAGAGATGGTCGAGGAGTTCATGGGAGAAGAGTTAAAACCCATTAACTATTTTGGAGCCATTTTAGGGGGAGCGGCTGGCGCAGGCGTGGGTCTTTTGTCCATTCCCGTATGGGCGAATCCATTTATTTACGCCGTGGTGGGAGTCGCCACGAATTACTTAGCCATAAAGATGTTGTTTCAACCTTACTCCCCGCTTACGATAGGAAAGTTCAAGATACCTCTAAGCGAGGGAGTTCTTCCAAGCAACAAAGCCAAAATGGCCTCTAAAATGTCGGAGTTCGTGGACGAGTTCATGTTAAACGGAACGTCGATAAAAGATTTTTTCGCGCACAACGGCGAAAATCTCAAAAGTTTCATCAAATCGCATATCGCCAAAGACGATTACGCCATGCTAGATAAAATCATCCACCAAAATTCAAATACGAAAGAGGTCTCGAATGAAGCCGTAAACTTCCTCTTTAATTTTTTAGATAAACACGAAACCATGATTGGCGAAAAAATATTTGCCATCTCCATGGATTATTACGAAAGAAGAGAAGAGTACGTTTCTAAAAGTAGCGACTTTGCGTATGAAGCAATTTTCAAAAGAGAGTTTAAAGAGTGTTTATATAAAAAGTTTGAGAAATCTTTGGATAGAGAAAAATCCCTTGAATTTCTCTCTAAAGACGTTCTCCTTCAACTCGACGTTTTCATAGAGCAAACGTTTTACTCATTTTTAGACGTCTTGTCCGATTCCAAAAAACTGCGAGAAACCGTTTTGTCGTTTGAGTCGAGTTATGAGAAGTTCGTGAGTTCGAAAACGATTGCGCAAAGCATAGACTCTTCGCTAAGCAAGCGTCTGAGCTCAAAAGTAAACAACTCAATCTTGGAACTTTTTTACACGAAAGAGACGATAAACGAGCTACTGAACTTTTTCACCAAAGGAGAGTTTGGCGCGGATAGTAAACTCTCCGACATGATCAATGGAATGTTGCCTAAAATAATAGAGAACAATTTGAACCTTATCATTAAAGGGAGCGTTCTTCCGGCGATAAGAGAACACAAAAAAGTCATAAGATCGGAGATATTGCAAAAAGTTCCCTTTGGTTTGGGATGGGCGCTCAAGAGAGACGTCAACAGAACGATTGACGTTATTTTAGACAAAGAAGTTCCTCAGTTCATAGATGAAAAAATTTTACAAATCAATGAGATTGTGCAAGAAGTTCTAGATACTAAACTGATGGACTTGGGATACACAAACGACGCAATCAACCATGAAAAGGTAAACCAGTTGACGCGATCAATCTTGTCAAATAAAAAATTTCAACGCTCTTTTGCTTCCACCATGGAGGTGTTTATGGACGCCGCCTTAAACATGAAAATAAAAGACGCGCTCAATGTTTTTAACGTAACGAAGTTGTCGGATGTTTATGACATGTTTGAGCCAAATATCAACGCAATAGTTACAACCCTCCTTCATAACCTCAAGAGAGCGGATATGGAGATTTTAGACGTTATTAAAAAGTTGACTAAAGACGAAATCACTACGAAACTCTTAAAAGAGACGACAGTGGAGGACGTTTTAAAAGATATCGACAGAGCTGTTTTTCTACGAGAGTTTCAGTATTTGGAGAGAAATATCAAAGCCTCAAAACAATTTCAAGAGAGTCTCAAAATCATTTTAGACAATTTCATAACATCGTTTTTTAAAGAAGAGTTTTTAAACAGAGAAATTTTTAAAGAGGATTTAGACGCTTTTTTAAAAAACGTCATTGAAGAAAAAGAACAGCTAAGAGGGATTTTAGCGCCTTTTTTCAAAGAGTTTATTTTAAATATAAATGAAATATTGGACTTAAAGTTAAAAGACCATATGCTAGAAATCATTATAGACTCCGCGTTTCTTAGCGTAGACAAAAAAATCATGGACTTATTGCATGCGGTTGACTTCAAAAAGGTCATCACGAAAGAGATTCAAGCGATGCATCCCAAAGAGCTTGAAGAGATGTTTTACTCTTTTGCGGGAGCGTATTTCAACAAACTCGTACTCTATGGCTCATTGGGTTTCATATTTGGACTGCTAACGCTTATACAAGCGTGAAGATGGATGTTTCTCTTGTCGTATTAGACAAGAGAGGCGCGACTAAGAAAGAACTAAATACGTCGCGGCAAAGGCGACTCCCGCCGCGCCGATGGAACCCGCTCCGTACATGAACGACGAAGCTAATTTTATGATTGGCTGATTTGTCCATTTAACAAGTAAAATTATCCACGAGCCTATTAAAGACGTCGCAAACGTATACGCGATTACCTCGAGTAAAGCAAAATTATTTGGAATAAAGACAAAATGAGCGATTGCTAAATCATATACCAATAAAGTTATGACGTAAATTAGCATGTAACGAACCGTATTGAATTTTCCAATGCAATCAATAGCTTTGACTTCTTCTGTAAACAGACCTTTCCAATCTGAAAAATCTGCATCTTTTAATGATTTTTCTTCCGCCGTAAAAAAGACGAGAAGACCAAAAACTAGACCTGCGCCGATAAGTAACAATAACGTACCCATAATAAATCCTTAGATTGGAATAATAACAAAAAATTATACCATAAAGAGTTCAAGTTTGAGTTGTTAAATAAAAAAATATTATAATACATCTCTTTTTGAAACATTTAATAACCTTTGATTTTTTATTTTATTCAACAAACGCCATAGCAAAAAATCTACAACACTTTAGGTTTATTGTTGCGAAGATAAAAGAGCGCGCATTTTATGAGGTCGTCGTCATCTTTGCTGTCTGATTTAATCGTCTCTTTTGACTCGTTTAAGTACGTCACGGTTACCGTTTGTCCGTAGTTAGTGATTGATTTTATCTTTTTTTCCAAACTTAAAAGTTTGATGACCATCAGCTCGAAAAACTGTTTCGTCGGAGTGTCGAGCTCTCCAAATCTATCGTTGAGTTCCTCTTCAATTTCGTAAACTTCAACGGCGCTTTCACACTGGGAGAGACGTCTGTAAACGTCTAAACGGAGTCTATCTTCTTTGACCACTTCGTCGCTTATGAAAGCGGAGATTGTGAGTTTTATGTCCACTTTCGCCCTCTCTCCCTCTTTTGTGTTGCTCAACTCTTTGATGGCGTCTTCGAGCATTCTCAG
>CALDOC010000054.1 GCA_937914675.1 uncultured Sulfurimonas sp. | reverse complement strand
GCGGTTGGACGACCTTCGTCTGGCCATACGTCGCGCTCAAATCTATAGTGTCTGTAGGCGTCTAAAAATTCATCCGTAAATACGGGCTTCAAGAAATCGCTGTCACGAACAAGCGCTTCTAACGAACCACGAAGAGTGTGTGGCATTTGAGGGATTCCTTTTTCACGAATCTCATCTAAAGAGAGTTCATACAAATCTTCATCCATTGGACCGATTGGAACCTCTTTGTTTTGAATGCCATCAAGACCAGCCATCATCATCGTTGCAAACGCAAGGTATGGACAAGCCGTGCTATCTGGGAATCTCATCTCGATTCTAGTCGCTTTTTCGCCAGCTCCATAAGGAATGCGGCAAGACGCGGAACGATTTTGAGAAGAGTAAGTTAAGACGCTTGGAGCCTCAAACCCTGGAAGCAATCTTTTGTACGAGTTTGTCGTTGGGTTTGTAAACGCGGCGACTGAACGAGCGTGTTTGAAAATCCCTCCAACGTAGTTAAGGCCCATTTCAGAGATGTTCGCGTAGTTTCCTTCTTTGTAGAAAAGGTTCTTGCCGTCTTTCCACAATGATTGGTGAACGTGCATGCCGTTACCGTTGTCGCCAAACATAGGCTTAGGCATAAACGTAGCCGTTTTTCCATTGAGGTGCGCCACCATTTTTACAACGTATTTGTACTTTTGAACGTTGTCCGCCGCGCCGATGATGTCAGAGAAAACGATTCCGATTTCATGTTGCGCTTGCGCCACTTCATGGTGACCTAAAATAACTTCAAGACCAACTTGCTCTAGCACTTGCATCATTTCAGCGCGAATGTCTACCGCGGAGTCCGTTGGAGCCACTGGGAAGTATCCACCCTTAGTTCCTGGTCTATGACCCGTGTTGTAATTGTCTGGGTACGGATTGTTTGAGTTCCATTCACCCTCTTCAGAGTCCACTTTGTAACCAGCTTCGTTGATGTTGTCGACAAAAGTTACAGAGTCGAACATAAAAAATTCATTTTCAGGACCAAAGTACGCGGCGTCGGCTATGCCCAAAGACTCCGCATGTTTAAGAGCCGCTTTGGCGATTGAACGTGGACATCTTTCATACGCTTGTTTTTTGTAGATGTCGTAAACGTCACAGAAAACGACAATGGTCGGATCAGCGGTAAATGGATCTAAAAAAGCGGACTCGGCGTCAGGCTTAAGCAACATGTCCGATTTGTTGATTGGCTGCCATGCGTCTATGGACGAACCGTCAAATGGTAAACCGCCATCAAAGTGAGCGGCGTTTACAGCGCTCATTCTGTAACTTACATGATGCCATGCGCCTTTAATGTCCGTAAATCTGAAATCTACAAACCCAACATCATTCTCTTCACAAAAAGCAAAGAATTCTTCTACGTTGTTAACAAATTTTCCCAT
>CALDOC010000053.1 GCA_937914675.1 uncultured Sulfurimonas sp. | reverse complement strand
AACTGTCATAGCCACGGTAGAAACTCAGATCCCAAGCCATAGACGAATCACCTTTAAACTCAGTAGAACTCCAATAATAATCATTTTGTGAATTGAAATAGTTGCTATCTATAGCAGGCTTAAACTTCTCTCTATCCGCTAAATATCGAAGCTCTTTTATTGTAGGCAATCGCCAGTTACTATAGCCATCTTGACTTAGGGAGGAGCAGTACTCTTTAGCTTTACTCCAGCTCATTTTATTTTGGCTACCACTCTTTTTCCAGATAAGTCCTGTAAGATTGTCTTTTACTGTGTTTATGCTATTTTTTGAGTAGCTTCTTTTTCCGCTGTAGATGGCTTTGTCCCAGCTTGTTTTGTTTTGGTTTGAGTTTTGGACTTTTTTGGGTACGACTGAAGTCGTACTTCCGATTGGTTTTTCCAATGTTACGGCTAGAGTTGTATCTGATTTAAGGTTTATGGTTCCCTTTTTAGTGACGTATCCCGACTTTGAAACTTTGATGTTATAGTCACCTATTTTGAGTTTGATTCCATCGTAGTATCTTGGTTTTATATTTGTGATGCTTACTCTTGCGTCTGATGGATTTTGATTTATCGTTAGAGTAAATTCCGTTGGGGCTTGGTTTGTGAAACTGTACGTTGATTTTTTTTGTTTGGCTTTTGGCTCGAATGAATTCGAGGTTCCGGTGGCGGATGTTGGAAGCGTGAAGAAAAAATCTCCTCTTATTTGATTATAAACTCCTGGGCTTTGAGTACCATTTGTCGCGTCATATACATCTGCCCTTGTCCCTTTAAAGACCTTTTCGATGGTAGCGCCCTCTTTTTGCATGTTTGCTACAAGGTATTTTGTAAAGATTCCATTTTTTCCACTTTTTCCATCGCTAGCCACGCTTCCCGCTTCTGTAGCGTAGGCTATAAAAATCCCTTTTGCATTGGACACGGGAGCCAAACCTCCACCAGCACTTCTACTAAAAGGGTCGTTTCTACAAGCGTCTAGTATGATGATGTTGAGTCTGTTACCTGACTGTTTCATCTTTTTTGTGACATAGTTTAACGCAAGCGTTTCATACTCCACTGCGTCTTTATCCTCCATCACAGAGTTTGTACCAACAAGATAGTTATTCCCATCTACGTTTATCCCATGACCCGCAAAGTAGTAAAGTCCTACCCCACCGCTTTTGAGTTTATAACTAAAATCCTTAACAAGCTTTTTCATATCGTTTTTTGTGGCGTTTTCTTTATAGATTACGTCAAAACCTCTTTGAACTAAAACAGACTTCATAAGCCTTGCGTCGTTTATGGGGTTTTTAAGATTGCTTAAACTTGCATAGTCGTTGTTCCCTATCACAAGAGCGACTCTCTGTTCACTCTTCATCATCTTCATAAGTTGCACGCCACGATCAGCATTTGCGGTGAGTGTTATACTCAATAGTATGAGTAGTAGTAATTTTATCTTCATCTTTTATATCCTATTCTCTTTTTTAGTTCATTATGTTTCACATCGGAACCTCGAATTTATTCGAGGTTCCTAGATATCCAAGAAGTATCAATTTCATTTGATAATCTTGTTAAAAATATATAATGAGACCAACTCATTTTGAATTGGCTAGACACTGTCTCACTTTTTTAATAAACTCTATTTTTTCCGTCTTACGTCATCCCAATAGGAAAATAATTCTCTGCAAAATTTGCGGTCAAAAGTTTCGACCGCAAATATTCAAAGTCATGTTACATATATGTTTATTACTTTTATCTCAATGATTCTACAGTAAATAAGATAAATAGTGTACAACTTCAAATACAAAATT
>CALDOC010000052.1 GCA_937914675.1 uncultured Sulfurimonas sp. | reverse complement strand
ACGTATTGATATTGTAGCATATAAAAGAATAGGTCACAAGAGGTAATATACATAAATAATCCCTTAGAATTTGTCACAAGAACAATTCAACCAAAAAAACCGCCCTCCCCCAAAATCAAAATTCCTCTCTTCTCCTCTCCCCCCCTCACTCCCCTCATTCTCCACAAAGTTGGAGGACGCTCTTTAAGTCATCTCGGTCAAGTCATTCTTTTGGTTTTGTTGGGAGTGAAGAAAAAAGAACTTTTTCATCATGGGAAAGTTTGATTTTTCATCATGTTTTTGAAAATTTCAATAGTCTTGGGTGGTATATTACTAACATTGACAAAATGCTTTATTTTAGCTAATATTGCTATTGAAATGCCGTCACAAAGGGATTTCAATAATTTTACACATTACTGGGGAGGAATATGGCTGACAAGAATTCTAGGTTGAAATATCATGTTGGAAGATTCACAATTACTGACAACAAAACGGCTTTAAGCGTCAGCGCTGTCGTTGAGGTGGATGGCACTGACGTGAGAGGGGCGGCTTGGTTTTCTTTTGACGCCCTTGGAGTGAAATCAGAATCCATTCAAATGGCCTTTGACATTATAGAACTCAACACAGCTTCAGTCATGATAAAAAATCTGCGCGAAGATGGCGTTTACGAAAGAAAAAGCGGCGGAAACATGGCCCTGAAGACTCTGAGCGTCGAAATTCAAAACGGTAGCACTGGCGTCATCAAGATTGTGACTAAAGGGGGAAGCAGAAGCATCACCGTCCCAGCGATGAATCTCATTGGTCTTGGTGTTGAAATAGAGAGGGTCGCCAAAACTCTTAGCGAGGCTGTCTACAAATCGCAACAGTTTTACAAAAATAAAAAGGTCAAAACATGAAAAGAACGACAAAGAACATCATAGTAAACATGGAAATCGCGAAAAAAGCGGCAATTGTAATTAACGAAAGAATCCTACAAAATGAAAAAAGCGCGAGATATGAACTAAAGAGATTTCTCGCCGAAGTGATAGCTTTCACTTCCGATGAAAGAAACTATACCCCAGAAAGAGCTGCTAAAATTATCGCAGGAATTGAAACGTATTACAGCGTCAACCAAATTGACGTTGATCTTGAGGTTGAAGCTCTAATTGACGAATTCTCTAAAGGGCTTGACTCAAAGGTGGTATCAGATTTCGCGGAAGTCGCAAGTAAAGTCAACAAAATCATCGCGACATGCCCCATGAGAAAATTTGACAATGCCGAACTTTACTTCTTGGAAGAAAAAGATATTCAAGAACTCATGAAACTTAAAGAGTCCTTCGAACCATTGCTCACGAACAGAATATACTTGGAGCGATTCAAGTTCAGCAGACTCGTAAATCTTCTAAATCCTGACCAGCCAGCACATAAATATGATGTCGTGTACGTACCTAAATTTCAACACATCAAGGAACCAGAGTCGCTAGAAAAATATCTTCCCGCTCACTACAAAATCAATAGAAACAAAAAGATGAAAGACTTCAAAGAGTTCTTAAATACTCATGGCTTTAATCAGAGCGCCGTTCAAAGGTTAAAAGTTAATCACGACGCCGAACTTAAGCGCGACGAAGAGGAGTACCACTTCCTACTAGAAAATATTGACAATGAAAAAATTGAAATAAAAATAATAAATTATGAATATGCGAAACTTCATCCGAAAATCAAAATAAAAATGACAGCTTTAAATAAAAATATAGAGAAACATCTCCGAAGTGAAGCGCCAAACGTTTTGTGGTATGTTCCTAGACCGTTTAAGCAAAACATGGAAGTAATGGAGTTTTTGGATATGGCTAAACATGCTTTTGGGAATACATATTATATAAACAAAAAATAATTATTAGCATACTGTGATATTTAGTTCACAAATTTAATATCACAGTATTTTAATATTTTGTATTAAAAACATATTTTTAGTATTTTTATGTTATTATTATACCTCTTTTAGAGATTTCAGAGACAAATCCGAAAGATTTGACACTATTAATTAGGTAAATGATGCAAGAAATAAAAGTTATTTATATGAAAGAAATTACAATCATTGAAATTAAAAACAATCCAGATAATTTTAAAATATGTAATGTTTGCGGAAGTATTAAGCATATAGACAGTTTGTCGTGCTGCTTTAAAGCAGATTTCAAGATCGACCCCATAGACATAATTAATAAAATTGAAGGAGAGATTATGTTTTGGTGCAATGATGATTTCATGCCAATCGAGACAGCATACAATATCCCTATCATGGTAGGTTGATTCCTCGCGAATTAGGGCAATTCACCTTTTCCCTTATCTGCACCAATCTTTTGATTTTTTACCACCTTCATCATGCACTTTTCTCTAATATATCGTCGGATAAGAAGGAAATTTCACAATTTCCCCCTCTCCTAAGAACTGCCCGTGCCACTTTCACGGCAA
>CALDOC010000051.1 GCA_937914675.1 uncultured Sulfurimonas sp. | reverse complement strand
CGAGCGTCAACATGTCCACGTCGACTAAAGAGCCATCGGAGAGCGTTGTCGATTGATTGCTTGATTTATAAAACGCGAAGTCGCCACTCACGTTTATAAAATCGTAAATTGAAAGCTTAGCGCCGTCAACCCCGATTTTCGCGGTTGTCAAATTAGCTTCCAAGTTTGTGAACGTATAAGAGAGAGTTCCCGTCGTGATGGTGTTTGTCGCGTCAAAAACGGTGGACGTTTCATTGAAATCTATCGCGACCCTATCCGCGCTCATCATAACGTCGGAACCTAAATTTGCGAAGAGCGAGCCTTTGGCTTGAAGCGCTTTTTGACTACTCGCGTTGACGATAAGCCCTAATTCCGCGTTTTGCAAGCCCACTTCAAAATTTCCAGCCAGCACTTTTGCGCTCGCGCTGTTTGAGACGACGCTCAACTCGTCCGATTGTTTTTTAAAGCCGAAGTTTCCGCTTAAACTGAGTCCCGCCACGTCTACTTTTAAACCGCTAACGCCAACTTCTTGAACGTTCGCGCCACCGCCAAAGTCACCAAAACTGTAACTTGAATTTCCGATAACGATCTCTTTGCCCGAGTAATCTATTGAGGTGTCGTTATATCGGAGCGCTACGCTCTCTGCGGTTGCGAGATTAAATCCCGCGCCGCTTAACAAAATCGTACCATTTGATTCCAACGCGATGGCTCCGCTATCTTCAACAATCAAACCAAAGTTCGCGTCAGTCACGCCAACTTCTACGCCCGCCGCGTTTATCTTCGCCGTTACGCCAGAACCCGTCGCGATGATTTGAGCGTTGTCTTTAGAGAAGCTGAAATCTCCACTCATCTCAAAATCGCTCACTAAAAAGTTGATGGCTCCGGACACGCTTAATCGCTCGCCTTTGCTTCCATCATCACTCAAAGTGATTGCGCCGATAGCGAGGTTCTTGAGAGATAAATCCGCCACGCTCGTATTGAAATCCCCGTTCGCTAAAACGCCCAAGCCTAAACTAGTGTTGAGGGATAAGTCGCTTGAGGCGAAGACGACGTTGTCAAGACCGGTAAAAGCGACGCTATCCACGGTTGTATCCGTTACTAACCAACTTCTGCCATCGGCCTCATCTATAGGATTGAAAATCGCCAAGCCCAAATCGAGATTTGTAAAGCTTAAACCCAACTCGTTGACTTGATTATGATTGGTTCCAAAAAAAGCGCTTGAATTGCTCAAGGCGAAAGTAAATAGATTTGTCTGCAGCGTCGTCGCGTCATTAAGGGTTAACGTTTGATTCTCAGAGTACCCTAAAGTCACGCTACCTGAGGAGTAGAAACTATTTGCGATGTCAATAGTTCCGCTCAAAGTCACGGTGTCGATTCCATTTACGAGGTAGTTGTAGTTTACAAAATTCGAGAGGTTGTCATTTTGTCCCGCGAGGTTGTCGCTTATAAATGAGAAGTCGTATCCGCTTATAATCTCTTTTACGACCAGCTCTATCTTGTTCGCGCTCTGCTCAAGCTCAAAATAGTAGTCAGAGTTGAAACCAAAAGCGCCTTTGACGTCGCTAAACGCCCCAGTAACGGAACCAAAGGTGATGATTTCATATCTGTCGCCTATTTCAGGAATAAAACCATTAAGCAGAGATAAAGAGATTGTTCCATCAAGGTCCGCCAAGTCTGTAATATTTAACTGATCAAACCCATCAGCCTCGCCAGCGCCGCCATGTCCCGCTATTTCAATTTCAAGCGTTGAAGCGCTAGATTGCGTATAACTAGTGGAGTTTACAACTCCCGGAGAGTATCCCGGCGCCAAAATATTATTGTTTATCAAATCAACGTTTAGCGTTGCGCTTCCACCAAGCTTAGCGCCATCTTCAATAGTGAAAGTGGTGTCGGCGGCTCCTAGATTTTTAGAGAGATCGGCGGCGTCTAAAAGTATTATGTTTGAGGAGTAAGGGTCTAACGCGTTTGTAGTTGTTTGATCATTGTCTGTCAAATTAACAACAATATTTCTGTTAAGGGGTTCAACTATGTTACTAAATGTTTCTTTATCATTTTGAGGAAGTATGGCTTGCGCCATTCCAAGAATTGGATCTGCCGAGAGTAGCACTCTTTGTTCTAAAGCGTCTATTTCAAAACTATTGGCTTTTATCTCTTTTTGTATCTTTTTATTTCGCTTGGCCTCAAACTTTTGTTGCATTCTCGCAATGCGTCTGTTTATGCCAAGACTATCTATTAATTTACTCATTATTTGCCCCTTAATAACTTATTAGCGCGCAACAAATTACGCGCTATAAATTATCGTTATTATAATTTTTTTGTATCGTCTTCAAAGCGATTCGTAATCGCTTCCGTCACGACGGCCGATTTGTCTTTAAAGCCTAAAAGTCTTTCTATCTGAGACAAAGAGCTTAAGTGTGAGTAGACTACTGGAATGTACTGTTTTTTTCTAAGTTCCAAAAATTTCTCATCCGAAAGAGCGTTAAATCTCTCTTCGTTGATAACGTAAGCGCCTGCGATATTTTTAACTTCATTGCCGACTCTCACTTTCATGTTTAACGGAGTGAACATATTGTTTGACGTCATGTATGAGCAGAACTCTTCGGTAAACGCTTCCATCTGTTGGAGTTCGCCTAGATATTTTTTCACTTTCTCAATCGTTTCGCTTCCTTGACCATTCTCGTCAAATAGTGGTTGTCCCTCTTCTTCATTCACCAAGTCGCTACTTTCATCAATGCAAACCGTGTATCTATTTTCTTCACCGGCTTTTGCCAACGCGAATGGATATCTTCTGATAATTGCCGGAATGTACGACGCGTTCCACTTTCCATCTTGTATAAATAAATTCTCACCAGCTTCTAAACCGAGTAAAACGACTGGTCTAAACTTGTCATTTTCTTTATCTTCTAAGAATACTATTGGATAGATAGAGGACGCTCTTGAAAACTCATGAACCATAACTGACGCTAAGTTCACGTTTTTCACAAAGTCAAAATCTTTGACTTGCGATACTTTTTTGTTTAAGTGGGCCTCTTTTGTGATTGGTACTATAGATTTAAACATGATAATCCTTGTGTGTGATATAAGAAATTTTAACATTAAAACGCTAGATTTTGCTTTCTTATTTACTTTTTTCGTTGAAATACTTCAATTAGAGCATTATAGAAAAAAATAGTCAAGAAATAGTCAAGATTCTGAACTTTTTTTTGACTATATATTTTGATATTTTCTGATTCAGAAAAAATTAAACTACTAGGAGATACCATTTGAAAAATTATAGGTGAAAGCAGCATCATGAACTCTCAAAAAAACCCGTATTCCATCTTATTTGTTGAAGATGACATTATAGCTTTGCAAAATTATTCCCTCGCGCTGGAAAATCACTTTGAAAATGTTTACCAAGCCAAAGATGGCTTAAGCGCATACAAGCTGTATAAAGAAAAAAAACCAAACATTATGATAATCGACGTTGATATTCCAAAACTAAACGGTATAGAACTTTTAAAAAAAATAAGAAAAACCGATCAAAATACAAAAGCGATTCTTTTTACTTCTTATAGCGATAACGAAACTCTACTGAACGCTTCTTCTTTAAAACTATCTCAATATCTCATCAAACCAGTAGCTAGAAAAGAGCTTTTTTCAGCGCTTACTCTCGCTATCGAAGAGATCCAATCCTTTAGCGTTATCTCCAATCAAATCATAAAACTTAAAGATAACTTTTTATGGGATATTGATAAGCGTATTTTGTTTCAC
>CALDOC010000050.1 GCA_937914675.1 uncultured Sulfurimonas sp. | reverse complement strand
CTTCCGGCTCTGGAGTTGGTTCTGGAGCCACTTCGCGCTTGTCACCTCCAAAAGCGAACGTCACTCCGACCATCGCTATCAAGTTGCTGTCCGCGAAGCCGGCGTTTTGCGTCGCGACTTTAGCTAAATACGTCGCTTCAAGTTTAAGCGCGATATTTTCAGTCAAAGCCACTTTGGCGCCCGCTCCCGCGTCCACGAAAAAGCCGTCTTGATTGGCCGCCGTTTCATTTTGCACCGCTTCAACGCCGGCGCCAATTTTCGCGAATGGAAAGATAGAGTTCATTGCGTCAAAAGTGTAAACGCCGTTAAACGCGCCACGAACGATTCTTGTGTTTCCCCCGCTCGCGTAATCTACCCCTGAAGAGTAAAGAACGGAAAACTCTGGACTAAGCTTAGAGTTCGGCGTGTTAATCTGCACTTCCAAACCGCCAACGGGATAACCATTATCTTTGATTCCTATGTTGCCTTCGGTCAAGTCGTATCCTATCATAGGAGATATTTCATATTTGAGTCGCTCAGCCATGGCGAGCGTTCCTAGCAATAAAGCTGGAATCAAAACGAGTTTTGTCATATTGTTTTCCTTTAAGAGTTTTAATTTTCTAATCATACCAATACGTAGTGAGTATTTAGTGACAAAACTATCTTGGATCGCTAATATAGCCTGTAATCGCCGAAATCGCCGCCACGGCTGAATTCGCCAAATAAACTTCAGAGGAACGAGAACCCATTCTTCCCACAAAATTACGATTCGTAGTTGAAATCGCCACTTCGTTATCACCAAGTATTCCCATGTATCCACCAAGGCAAGCGCCGCATGTAGGATTGCTCACGACTCCTCCGGCGTCTATAATAATGTCCATATAGCCCAGTCTGTACGCTTCTTTTAAAATCTTTTGCGTTCCAGGCGTCACGATGAGACGAACGTCTTCGTGAACTCTTTTTCCCTCTAAAATTTCCGCCGCGGTTTTAAGATCGCTCAAACGTCCATTTGTGCAACTACCGATAAACGCTTGGTCTATTTTGATACGATCGCTAACCGCTTTAGAGATTGAGTGTCCGTTTGATGGCAAAAATGGATACGCGATCACCGGTTCAAGATTTTCGACGTCTATCTCCAAAACTTGTGAATATGTGGCGTCTTCGTCCGAATAATGCGTTTTCGGTTCGCGAGCCAAGTTTTTGTCGCTTAAAAACTCTTTTGTCACGTCGTCAACAGCCACGATTCCGCTCTTTGCGCCGGCTTCTATCGCCATGTTGCACATGGAAAATCTATCATCCATCGTCAAGTGTTCTATTGTGCTTCCGGTGAATTCCAAAGTTTTGTACAAAGCGCCATCAACGCCGATAAGACGAATGATTTCCAAAATAATGTCTTTGCCCGTCGTGTATTTTCCAGGTTTTCCGCTAAGATTCACTTTTATGGACTCGGGAACTTTAAACCAGTTTCCGCCGCTTATCATGGCGAACGCGAGATCTGTTGAACCCATTCCCGTCGAAAAAGCGCCAAGCGCCCCGTGCGTGCAAGTGTGCGAATCGGCGCCAATAATCACGTCTCCTGGAACTATTAAACCTTTTTCAGGCAAAAGGGCGTGTTCTATTCCCATGTCTTTTTCGTCAAAAAAGTTTTTTAGTTGATGCTTTTTCGCAAAATCGCGACTTATTCTAGCCTGATTCGCAGAAGCGATGTCTTTTGCGGGAATGAAGTGATCAAGAACAAGCGAAAATCCATCGGGATTCGCCAATTTCTCGGCTCCGCTTAAATTAAAAGCGCTTATAGAGATAGGAGTCGTGATGTCGTTTCCAATTACCATGTCGATGTTACAACGAATTATCTCGCCAGCGAAGACTTCGCGTCCGACATGCTCGGAAAATATTTTTTCGGTTATTGTTTGAGCCATAGTGGTAAACCTCTTATGTATATAATTAATTTTGGGATTATATCATAAGAGATTTAAAGAGAGTTTTATTCTTTATATTGGCGTTTCTTTTGATTCCTTACTTAACAATTACCTCTAAAAGCATATTTGGGTGAATTGCGCACTCAACGTTAAAAGAGTCAGCCGACTTTATCGTTATTACAGTCTCTTTGCTCGGCGCCTGCATCCCAACGTCAAATTCATTGTTTTCTTCATCCGTATAAGCGTTATGCGCGAAAGGATCCGAATTTTTAAAAGTAATCGTATCGCCGACGCGAACCGTAATTTTACTTGGAATAAACGTTTTTCCACTTTGGTCAATTACATGATTTTGGGCGTTTACGCTAGCGGAAATAGCTAACGACGCAAGTAAAAATTTTAGAAATTTGTTCATAGTTTTTTCTCGTATTTAATTTATTGCGGGAACTTGCTTGGAACCTCAAGTTTCATGTCCGGGCCCTCAAGCGTCTTTAAAAAAGAGACTATTTTGTCTATTTCAGTTTGACTCAATTTTCTATCGAGCATAAACGTGGATTTGTTTTTTACTCCATTGGCGTAACGTCCACCGCTTGAGCAGATAGAAGTGGCTTCTTCCAACGTTTTTACGCTACCGTCATGAAAATATGGAGCCGATTTTGTGACGTCTCTGAGCGTTGGAGTTTTAAACGCGCCATACCAAGCCGCTCTTTGTTTTGTAAGATAGCGACCCAGTTCTTTGCCTTGCAACTCGCCATCGTTTAGTCCGATATTGTGAAAACTTCCATTGCTAAAGTTGAAGTTGTCATGACAATCCATGCAGTGCGCTTTGCCTTTAAAAAGGTCAAAGCCCGCTACCGCTTTTTTGCTTATGGCTTTTTTGTCCCCCATGGCGTATTTGTCAAAAGGCGCGATTGTCGATACAACCGTTCTTTCAAACGAAGCGATCGCCTTGGCAAGCGTTATCTTCGTGATTCCACCCTCGCTTGGATACGCTTGATTGAAAAGTTTAACGTATCCGTCAATCTTGTCGAGTTTTGCTATCAACTCATCCAACGGCATGTTCATCTCAACGTCGGCTTCTATCGGTCCCAAGGCTTGCTCTTCAAGCGTTTTAACTCGTCCATCCCAAAACTGACGATTTTGATAACCCGCGTTTAAAATGGTTGGCGAGTTTCTCGGTCCGCGTCCAGCGCCTAGCGCTTTTGACACAGGTTCTAAATCCGTCCAGCCGCGTTTTGGGCTATGGCATGTGGCGCAAGAAAATTGCTCGCTACTCGATAGCCTTGCGTCAAAATACAAAAGTTTACCCAACTCCACTCGCTCTGAAGTCAGCTTATTGTCCATTGGCTGAGGCACTTCGAGCGGTCTTAACCACTTCTTCATATCTTGCGTCGCAAACAAAAAGCTTGAAATAAGCAAGGCGCTTAAACTGATTTTAAAAATCATTTTACACTTTATATTTAAGGCATTTTTTCGTGAATTCGATGCCGCAAAAAAACATTGCAACGAATATAGGATTAATTTTTACGTAATCGTTTTCAACTTTGTCAAAAACTTTAAAACTAAATCCAGCGCCGTCATGATGGTTTTGAGTAGTGACGATAAACTCAACGGGCGCTAAAGTTTTTACCATGTTAAGAATGTTTTTACGTTTTTTAGCGCTATCATTATTTAAAATATTAAAATCTGGTTCCTCCGAACTTTTGTGAGAGAGCAATATCTCTTCCAAAATCTCGACTTTGTCTTTAAAAACGACCTTGTTCCATTTAATGATTGTATGGTTTGAAGCGATTTGACGCCCTTTGAACATCAGGGCGTTTGGCTTTTTTTCTTTCATCGATTCAATGAGAGCGAGAAGATAGTTTTCTCCCCCTACGTTCTGCGCCGCTTTTTGCATAAAAAGACTTAACAGAGCCTTTGTTTCTTCATTTTGTTTGTTAAAATTACACATTCTTACTTCCTTATTTAAGAAATTAATTGCAACGTTTCAATTAATTTATAGTATTCACATTATACATTCTTTTAGACTGTTATAATTCTTAAGCTAACAATAGTTTCAATTTTGTTTAAGCGAATCGTAATCACAAAACCATTACTATGTCGAAATCAAAAGAGGACAAAAATTGTCTTATTTAAAAATCTAACAATTAAAAGAGGAAAAATGCAAGTTTATTTAGATAACAACGCTACCACTATGTGCGACCCACAAGTTGTAGAAGCGATGCAACCATTTTTTAGTGAGCTTTATGGAAATCCAAACTCGCTTCATAAGTTTGGCACCGCGTCGCATCCTGCGCTAACTAAAGCAATTGACCAAGTTTACGCGGCAATAAACGCGAACGACAAAGACGACGTAGTTTTCACTTCATGCGCTACAGAGTCAAACAACTGGGTTTTAAAATCAATTTGGACGGACAAAATCCTCAACGGCGATAAAAATCACATAGTGACGACGGAAGTTGAACACCCTTCGATTCTTTCAACATGCAGGTTTTTAGAAGATCAAGGCGTAAAAGTCACTTATCTTCCCGTTAACGATCAGGGAATCGTCGAGGCGCACACCGTAAAAAGTTTTATTACTGAAAAAACCGCGCTTGTAAGCGTTATGTGGGCTTCAAACGAGACTGGCATGATTAATCCAATTGATGAAATTGGTGAAATTTGTAAAGCTAAAGGCGTTTTGTTCCACTCCGACGCCGTTCAAGCCGTTGGTAAAATACCAGTGGATTTGCAAGCGACTCACATCGACTTTATCTCGTTTTCAGCGCATAAGTTTCATGGACCAAAGGGAATTGGAGCTTTGTACATTAAAAACTCTCAAGCTTTGACTCCCCTTCTTCATGGCGGCGAGCACATGGGCGGACGCCGTTCAGGCACTTTAAACGTTCCATATATCGTTGGAATGGGTAAAGCGATGGAGCTTGCGACTACGAACATTGAGGCGAAAATAGCTTCCATCAGAGCCAAACGCGACCGTCTTGAAGACGCTCTTGTAGAACTTAGCGACACTTTCGTAGTTGGCGACAGAGACAACCGCACGCCAAACACCATCTTAATCTCGATTCGTGGAGTTGAAGGCGAAGGAATGCTTTGGGATTTAAACAATGGTCAAATTGGCGCGTCGACCGGTTCGGCGTGCGCGAGCGCGGACTTAGAAGCCAACACAGTTATGTTGGCCATTGGCGCGGATAATGAACTAGCTCATACGGGAATTCGTTTGAGTTTGTCGCGTTTTACGACTGACGAAGAGATTGATTACACGATTGA
>CALDOC010000049.1 GCA_937914675.1 uncultured Sulfurimonas sp. | reverse complement strand
AATTCGTCGTCCACCTCGTTTATCGATTTTACTCGCATGCTCGATGGCAACATTTGATTGAGAACGAGTCGCAGTTTTTGCGTATCTTTCCAAAAGAGGGGCAAATCCACGTGAAAAACTTGTCCGCTGGCGTGAACGCCTCTGTCCGTTCTTCCGCTTGCCACCGTTTTTGAGTCTATTCCTAGTTTTGACAAAACTTTGTTGACTTGTCCAAAGATGGTGTTGTCGCTCTCTTTTTGTATCTGCGAACCTAGATAGTTTGTTCCATCATAGGCTAAAGCGATGGCTACCCTCATCAAAACCTCTTTGCAATGGTTTTTCTGTAAATGGCGTACGTTCCAATCAACCATGTAAACGCGATCACCGGAATCGTGTAATACATAAGTACGTCTTGCAATCCTAAAGTAGAGCCATAAAATAGCACAATGGCTAAAAATATATAAAGGTAAATGCGAGATTTTTGGTGTCTAGTGTTTACTATGCCTATGGCGGCGACTAAAAACAGACTGATAAGAGGAAAGAGACTCAGCAGGGCGTCCGTGATGAACATTCGTCGTTTGGGCTTTACCCTTTCGTTTGAAGTCCAATAATCGAGAGTGGTTCTATATGGCGTCAATTCCGTTTTCATGGTGTCGTTTATCAGCATTGTTTGGAAGTCTATTTGCGTGAATTTTTCTTTAGAGTAGCTATAACCTTGCCCATCTTCGAGTTTTAATCTTAATATCCCGGAATCGTTGAGAATCGCCGCTCTTTTTGCGGAGATTAGAATCTCTTCCTCTTTTTTCTTGTTGAATAAAAAGACTTTGCCGTAACTGCCATCGCCGTTGTCTTTGCCGAGATAAAGAAGCCAATCTCCAAAACTATGGCCAAACTCCGACGCGGAGAGGTTGAATTTCGCTTCACTTTTTTTGTACGATATGAAATTGGCCGCAAGCACTTTTACATGGGGAAACATTACAAAAAAATTAAATAACAACAAGATACAAAGAAGTAAGGCTTGTTTGAAATACGCTTTAACGATGAAACTAGGTTCAATGCCCAAAGCGAAAAGCACGATGATTTCGTTGTCGTTTGAGAGTTTAAAGACGGACAAAACCGCGGCTATGAAAAACGTGATGGGCAACGTGTAAAATAAAATTTCGGGAAGGACGAAAAAGTACAACTTTGCCATTTCCCAAATACTGAGTTGAATTACTGCCGTATAGGTAGCCAACTTGATAAGAAAAATAACGGAAGCGATGGCGAAGAGGGGCATAAATATAGATAAAAAAAGCGTTGACAAGTTGTGGTTGATATATTTTTTCAGCGTATCCATAATTAATAATTAGCCCTAACGTAGTCTAAAATAGGGCTGTCAAACACGTATGTAATAAATGTCGCTAAAGCTAAAAAAGGCACGAAAGGGACTCTCTTCTCTTCCTTGCTACCTTTTAAAACCATGAGCATAATGGGTAAAGCCAATAACGCCGATAAAAAGATGGCGACGAGCGTTAGTTTTAAACCTAGAAGAGCGCCCATCGTGGCGGCGACCATTATGTCGCCTTCTCCCATGGCTTCTATGAGCGGCGTTCTATCGTAGTGTTTGTTCCAGGACGTTTTTGATTTGAGTCCCGCGCGATACATGGACGAAGTCAAATAATAGGATAACGCAAAACGAAGGAGCGTAAAGCCGCCAGCGAAGAGCAGGGCGTTATGCAGGTTGTTTAAAACTCCCTCAATGTTCCAAGCACCCAATATCGCAAACGCAATTGCTAAAAGATTGAGCGAATCTGGAATCATTTTGTATTTTATATCAATCAGAGAAAGCGCTAAGAGCGTCAAAAAACTAAGCGCAATAAAAAAAACTGGAATCGAAACTCCAAGTTTATTGACTAATATTACAAACAGCAAGCCCGAAGTCAATTCAATAAGCGGATATTGAATGGATATTTTTGCTTTGCAAAATGAGCATCTGCCTCTTAAAAAAATCCATGAAAATAGTGGCACGTTGTGCCATGGTTTTAGTTGATTGTTGCAAGAGTAACAGTGCGACGCGTCAAAAACCACGCTCTCTCCTCTTGGAATGCGCAGAATCACAACGTTTAAAAAAGAGCCAAAAACCAATCCAAACGTAAAAGCGATAGCTAATTCCACTATTTCAATCCTCCAAAACGTCGCTCGGTTTTAGTGAATTTTTTTATGATCTCTTCTAAATCCTGAGTTGTAAAATCGGGCCAAAGAGTGTCTGTGAAATGGAGTTCCGCGTAAGCTGATTGCCAAAGCAAGAAATTTGAGAGTCTATGCTCTCCACCAGTTCTGATAAACAAATCAACGTCTTGTTTGCAATCAAGTTGATTGCTTAACGTCTCTGCCGTTATGTCGCCATCGGAATTTTTCAGGGCGTTTATAGCGCGCAACAGTTCATCTTGAGCTCCATAATTTAAAGCCAAAGATTGAACGAGGCCAGTGCAGTGAGCCGTTTTTTCTTCTACGATTTTGATGGTTTTTTGAAGTTGCTTTGAAAATCCACTCAAATCGCCAATAGGTTCAAACCTTGCGTTGAGTTCCAAATAAACCGGCAATTCCCGCATAAGATGGGAGTTGAGCAATTTCATTAAAAATTCCACTTCCAAACGGGGTCGTTTCCAATTTTCGGTGGAGAAAGCGTAGAGCGTTAAACGCTCTACGTCTTTGTTTGTCGCGCAGTAGGTTGTGATTGTTTTGACGACCTTCGCGCCTTCTTCATGTCCTTTAATTCGCACTTTTCCTTGAAGTTCCGCCCAACGGCCATTTCCATCCATGATTATCGCTATGTGTTTAGCTTTGTTCACTTTAAACCTCTATGTTTTTAGCGTTTTTTATGATTTCAAACGCTATGTGTAATTTGTTGTCGGTAGGAATGGAAATCGTTTCTTTTTTGCTAATAAACTCGATGGCGTTTACATCGCTTCCAAAACTAGAAGAGTCTTTAAGAATGTTTAAACATACAGCGTCCAGATTTTTATTGACAAGCATGTTCGTGGCGTTTTCAAAAGCGTTTTCTATGTCCATTTCAGCTTTAAAGCCAATGACGGTTATTCCTTTTTTGTCAATGGAACTCAATATGTCTACGTTCTTTTTCAAAGAGAGTTCCCATTTGTCGCCCAAAACGTCTTTTTTTAGTTTTCCGTCTTGCGCGAATTCCGGGACGTAGTCGCTAACCGCCGCCGCCATGAAAAGATAAGGTTTCTTTTGAATGAGATGTATATTTTCGTCTCGAACTAGCGTGGCTTTGGATAGTTTCCCTTTTTTGGAAACGCGAATGGAGTCGGTTACGTACTCCAGCATTTCGGCGGAATCCTCAACGTCTATTTTGTGCATCTGTTTAGGCAAATCGCTGTCGAATTTCGTGGCGATGAGGTTTACGTCGGCGCCTCTGCAATAGAGCGCCGCGGCCAAGGCCGAAGCCATTTTTCCGCTTGAAAAATTGGACACGTATCTAACGTCGTCAATCTTCTCGATGGTTCCACCGCCAGTGACGATAACCATTTTGTCCGTCCAAAACTCCTCTTTTAAAAGTTCGCGGCAAGTCGCCCAAAATATGTCCATAGGTTCCGCCATCGCTCCATCGCCCGTAGTTTTGCAAGCAAGTTCTTTGGTCTGCGTGTCAAGAATCGTATAGTTCGCGATCGCCAACATTTTTAGATTCGCTTGCGTTATGGGGTGCTGCAGCATGTTGGTGTTGGCCGAGGGCGCTACGATTTTCACTCCGGGGTAAGCCAAAGCGCATTGGAGCAAGATGTTGTCGGCTATGGCGTTGGCGAGCTTCGCCATGGTGTTGGCGGTCGCGGGAGAGATGACGAACGCGTCGGCCCATTCGCCAATCTTGATATGGTTGAAATCACTCGCCCAAGATTCGTTCGTATCGTCCAAAACTTGATTTGAGCTGAGAGTTTCAAAGGTCAAAGGCGTCACGAATTTTTTGGCGGAGAGGCTCATGACGACTCTGACGTTGGCGCCAGCTTTGACGAAGAGTCGAACGAGCTCCAAGGATTTGTACGCCGCGATGGAACCGGTGACGCCTAGCAATATATTTTTGTTTTTTAGTAAGTTCGATGGAATAATCATATGAGAAATCTTCTTTTAATTTTACTCGTATTTTAGCCAAAAATACTTACATTAAATTTTATGGAATCATTCTAGTTTTGAAATTCCACAAAATAGTAATTAAGCTCTCTGCCTGCGACTATTTTACGCATGTCGGCGATGACGCGATGATTGCCAAAGAGTTTCGCTATCTCTTCATAATGCGCTTTGTCTCTGCCAACGTATAGGCAAG
>CALDOC010000048.1 GCA_937914675.1 uncultured Sulfurimonas sp. | reverse complement strand
GAAACAAACTCCAACCTTGTAAATTATAAGTTAAACATATTAGTTTATTTATAGTAACATACAGCTTATAAAATAATATTGGAGTGAAATTCTTTGTGAAAAATAATCTTTTATTAACAATAATTACTCTCTTTTACGGAATCTCGTCTTATTCGCAAGAAGCTCCCATGGAGGATTTTGAGTCTCTTTTAAACAATATGAGCGAGCTTGCGACAAAAAAATCTTTAAACGTAGATTATTTGCCATCCGTTGTAACTATCATTGATTCACAAACGTTTATTGACGCCGGCGTCGTAAACGTCGGCGAAGCGCTAAGCATGTTGCCTGGATTTCAAATTCAATTAAGTCCGATGGGGTATTCCATGACGACGGTAAGAGGATTGAAAAATCCAAACGCTTACCTCTCAGATAAAATAAAAATCCTTGTTGATGGCGTCGCGCTCAATAATGAAGTTTCAGGTTCTAATAATTTGTATATGGATTTTCCGATGCAACTTGTTGAAAAAATCGAAGTTTTGCGTGGACCAAACTCCACCACGTATGGCTCAGGCGCGTTTTATGGAACCATCAACGTCATTACGAAACTTGGAAATTCAAAGCAAGAAAATCAAATCTTCTTAGGCGCTGGAAGTTATGGGTACATGACAGCCGGCGCAAATGTTTACAATGTTTCGGACGATTGGAAAATCTTCGCGGATGGCTACTACCAAATAAATGACAAATCACTGAATGTTGATGAAAGCGACGTTGGGACGGATGAGGCGATGAAGGATTTTTCTTTAGGCTTTAGAGCCGTTAATGGCGGTTTTGAATTTTTAACGCGATTTAAACAAAATGTTTCTGGTAATTTTTACAGTTTTGAAGGTGAACTCGACCCAATGCCAACAGCGCCAAAAGAGCGTAAAAACTCTTATTTTTTCTCGCAACTCTCTTATGAAACTCTACTCAACGATTACAAATTCAAGATAAAAGCGAATTATTCTCATCGTGAGTTGGATGAAGGCGCGAATATTGGCGATATTCAAGGCGCTACTAATAGATTTGCAGTAGTTGGCATAGATATGAAAGAGGGCTTTTTTTATCAAGAGAAGCAAAAAGAACAAAATTTTGAAACGGAAGTAACTCTTTCGCTTCCAGAGATAAAAGCAAACGATGTTTCCATAGGCGCGGGAGCAAGATATATAAAGGTTACGCAAGATGATTTTTACAATAGCGTTGAAAACGCCATTACTCGAAACAAGAGCGCAATTTTAGCGCACGCAAATTATAACGACTTTAGATATCGTGAAGAAAATGAACCAGCTTTTTGGGAAAATCCAACGACTAGCTTTTTAAAAGAGGGAGTTAACCGTACAATTATTTATGGCTATGTTGAAGACCTCATATCCATAAACAAAGATATTGACGTTATTTTAGGACTCCGCGCCGACAACTATTCAGATTTTGGAACCCAGTTTAGCAAAAGAGCGGCTCTTGTTTATAGAGCCACCGATCAAACTATTTTTAAACTCCTTTATGGTTCGGCTTTTCGCGCGCCTACGCTTACGGAAGCTTACGCGAATGGACACATAA
>CALDOC010000047.1 GCA_937914675.1 uncultured Sulfurimonas sp. | reverse complement strand
ACCTCTTCGATGGAGCTCGCTTGTTGCGAAGCGCCCTCCGCTAGAGCTTGTGAAGACTCTGAAATCTCTCCCGCCGCGCTTACCACTTGCGAGTTTGCGCTTGTGATTGATTCCACCGCGCTGATGATTGGATTTGAGATAAATCGACCTAAGAATAGCGCGATTCCTATGATGAGAGCAAGAAAGACTCCACCCATGATAATTGCGTTGTTACGCAAACTGATTACCGGAGCAAAAATTTCAACCTCGTCTATCTCCGCGAGAAGCGCCCATTTAAGATTAAAAAATTCAAACGGAGTATACGCGGAAAGCACTGGATTGCCGTTGTAGTCGGTTACAATCTTTATATCCGTTTTTCCAGTAAGCGCCGCGTTTGACGCGTCGGAGGTTACGGAACCTATCGATGGATTTTTAAAGGAAGCCTTTAGGGAGTGATTTTTCGGATCGAGAAAACTATCGCTACGCATAAGCTTGTCTTGTCCCACAAGGTAAGTCTCGCCGCTTTCTCCCATGCCCGTTCGCGATTGCATAATTCTGTTGATGGTTTCTGGATTTATTTGTACGGCGATAACGGCCTCTACTAAGCCATTTTCCACTATAGGCATAGCCATAAACATAGCGGGCTCGTCGTTGGACGGAGCGTAAGGAGCCATATCCGTTATAAAAGCTTCTTTGTCTTTCATGGCCGCCGCCCACGCCGTATGCAACTTGGAGCTACGCAGTTCGCCCGTTCTCAGATTTTGACCCAAATCGGACTCTTTAGCGGCGGTGTACATAACCTGTCCATTGTTTGAAATTAAGAATATGTCATAGAGATCGTTTTTTTTCATGTAGGCGTTGAAATAACCGTCAAATGTCGCGTATACGCTTTTTACTTCTGGCTCGTTAATAATGGCAAACGAACTGTCGGCATTCACTTTATGCTTTTTCGAAAGTTGCACCAACTCGTCAAGCGCGGCGCGAATTTGTCTATTCTCCGACATGTTTTCTATAGAGTTTTTCAACATGCCAAGATAAGTAAGCAATTCACTCTTCTTCAAATCTCTCGCCATGTTCATTTTCGCGTTGGCTTCCAGGCTCAAAGCGCCGCTAGATTTCACGTACGACGTGATACCCATGATGATGAACGGAGCAAGCCCCACCAATAAAAGCGCCATTACCAATTGTTTCTTAATCGTCATTCTCATTATTCTATTTCCTTTTTATTTGTTTTGCTTTCTTCGTAAGCGCTTATTTGAGTCAACTCGTCTTCCTCAAAAATCTTTTCCATATCAAGTATCAAAATAACGCTAGACCCGACCTCCGCAACGCTTTGGATGTAAGAAGTGTCTATCTGTGAGCCAAATTTTGGAGCCTCTTTTAAATCTTTTTCATCAAAAGTAAGCACGTCTTCCACTCGGTCGACAATAAAACCGATGTTTA
>CALDOC010000046.1 GCA_937914675.1 uncultured Sulfurimonas sp. | reverse complement strand
GCCGGAAACGCCGCTAGCTCTTCTAGCTCTAAAAAAAGTTTTTTTGGATCTTCTAGCAAGAGTTCATCTAGCGCTAGCAGTTACGGGAGCTGAATTATGATTAAATTAAAACAAGTAAAACCTTTAGACGACTCGTCTTTAGAAGAGATAGGGTTTAACTGGCACACGGATAGCGATGGAAGCAAATATATCAGCGACGCGCTCGTCGTAATCTCAGAGGATGAAGCGCAAGCCTATTACAACGCGACAAATGAAATATACGATATGTACGTAGAAGCCGCGGAGCATGTCATGGAAAATGAGCTTTTTTTCGATTTGGGCATTCCCTTCAATCTTATCGACGCGATCAAAAAAAGCTGGGAAAACGACGTTCATTGGCATCTTTATGGACGCTTTGATTTGGCTGGCGGCATAGATGGCAAAGATATAAAACTCATAGAGTTTAACGCCGACACTCCGACGGGACTTTTTGAAACCGCGCTACTCCAATGGGCGATCCTAAAACACAATAACATGGATGAAGACAAACAATTTAACAACGTCTATGAAGCTATAAGCGATAACTTCAAAAGACTCATAACGCTTTTTGACGACATAGAAGAGTTTGATGAACGATACGATAATTGGAAGATACTTTTTTCAGCTATTTCAAATAACGACGAAGAAGAAGCTACGACAAAATTATTGCAACAGATGGCGACGGACGCTGGATTTAACACCTCTTTTGAGTTTTTGGAAAACACGCATTTTGACGAAAATGGAGTCTATGATAGAGACGAGAATAGCTATGAATACTGGTTCAAACTCTATCCATGGGAAGACATAGCGGTAGACGAGCCAGAACTTGCCACTACGCTGACAAACATTATGCAAAATCAAAAGGCAATTATACTCAACCCGGCGTACGCTCTACTTTTTCAGTCCAAGGGTATGATGAAGATTTTATGCGATCTCTTTCCAGATTCGCCATATCTCCTAAAAACCTCTTTTGAGCCACTCAAAGGCGTCAAACATGTAGAAAAACCCGTTTTTGGAAGAGAGGGAGCGAACACGAAAATCATTGAAGCCAATGGCGCGACTAGCCAAGAAAACGCTGGACCATACGACAACTACAAAAAGGTCTATCAAGAGTACGTGGAGTTTCCTAAAGATTCCAATGGCGCAAAATACCAAGCGGGAGTGTTTTTCGCCTATGAAGCTTGCGGAGTGAGCTTTAGAAAGGGTTCAGAGATCATGGACAACATGAGTAAGTTTGTGGGACATGTGATAGTTTAAACTATCACATATTCGTTTGATGATTAAACTCGGGAACCATCTCTTTTAATTTTCCCAATTTATCATGACATACAAGCAATTCTCTTATGTCTTCGTTCAATTTATCTATGTCGTATAGAGTCAAACTAGCTACCGTTATCGATTCATAATCGGTTTTTGCCTCGCTATCGTCTATAAGCAACTCTTCATAAAGTTTTTCCCCGGGACGAAGACCCGTAAACTCTATTTTTATATTTGAAGTTCCACTCAAATCAATCATCTTTTGAGCCAAATCCACTATCTTAATTGGCTCACCCATGTCTAAAATAAATATCTCTCCACCAACGCCAATGGCGGCCGCTTGAAGTACGAGTTCACAAGCCTCCGCTATCAGCATGAAATATCTCGTTATGTCTGGATGAGTGACTGTAATATTCTTTCCTTTTTTAATTTGAGCCTTAAACTTAGGGATAACGCTTCCGCTACTTCCTAGAACGTTTCCAAATCTTACAGCGACTATCTCAGTCTGTTTTGCGTCTACGTTTTGAGCGTACAACTCACATATTCGCTTTGTCGTTCCCATAACGTTTGTTGGTCTAACGGCTTTGTCCGTTGATATCATAACAAACTTTTCAACGCGGTGTTTTATAGCCATGTCTATGACGTTTTTAGTTCCAAGAACGTTATTTCTAATAGCTTCATGAATATTTGCTTCAACCAAAGGAACGTGTTTGTACGCGGCCGCGTGAATCACAATGTCGGGCTTATGCAATTTAAACGTTTCTTCTATCAAATCAATGTCTTTTACGTTTTGCATAACCGCGACCGTCGCTACATTTTTAAGTTCCTCTTCAACGGAGTAAAGATTGTATTCGCTATTGTCCAAAAGTATCAGTTTTTTTGCGCCAAACTTTTCACACGTCCTACAGATTTCACTCCCTATGCTTCCCCCCGCGCCAGTGACCAAAATCGTCTTATTATTTATAAATGACGCTATTTTTTCTTTGTCTAAATCTTGTGGATTGCGAGCCAATAATTCCTCAACGGACATATCTTTTAATTGAGTTGAAAAGTCTTTCCCTTCAAGAATTTCATCCATGGAGGGTAGAATTTTTATCTCGTTAAAGTATGCGCTCAAATCATTATAAATCTCTTTGACCGACTCTTTTGGAGCCGAGGGGATAGCTATAACCAATAGGTCCATTTTGTTTTTTTGAATTTTATTTTTTAAATCATGGCGAGAGATGACTTTTATGGAATCAATGGAGCGATTTTGTATTATTTTATCGTCATCGAGAAAACATTTCACTCTATATTGGGTATTGGAAAATTCTGATTCTAGTTTTATCCCCGCTTTGCCAGCGCCAAAAATTACAACTAATTTTGTTTTTTCCATTCTGCTTCTGTTTACTAAATAGTAATACATATACATAATAAAGTTTATGATAAATATATATAAAAAGAGTTCCGACGCTAAAAATGACAAAGGCAGGTATTTGTAAAACATCGGCGCGTAAACTAAAAAAGCCATGATATATACAAAACTTTTTATAAGAAAAGTTTTTGGAGAAACCTTAGACCATGAAAGAGAGTAATCGCTTAAAATAAGCAACGACGCGATTATGCGAATTGATATTACGCTTAGCACCACCATATCGTCCACAGGGATGTGAAAAATAAAAAACGTCCACAAAAAGGTAGCAAAAGTTATGACAATTATTACTAAAAAGTTTAATAAAGTTTTATCTATGTTCATCTATTCTCTTTCATAATATTTGGTCTCAAATTTCTTTTTCTTGTCTATATATTTAACGACGCCATAAAGTAGCGCTATGGACAGAATCAAGGCTATCGACATGTTTGACACAAAATAAGCTATGCTAAACAGCGATAGATTCACCATCATTGCCAAAATCACAACTCTGCTATGTGAGTAATCGCATTGAGTAAGTCTTTGATACGCGTGTTTTTTGTGCGCCAAACTCAATCTTTCGCCATTTAGGTATCTTCTGTACAGCGTCAGGGTGGCGTCATACCAAAACGCTCCAAATAAAATAATCCATATCCATAGATTTTGAGCTTCATGATTTGTATAATAGAGCGTGAATATCGCTACGTTATAGCCCAAAAGAGTACTTCCTACGTCTCCCATAAAGATTTTTGCTTTGTGCCAGTTCCAAACTAAAAACCCAAAAACGGCGACAATCAAAACTAAAAAGTGGCTATCGCCAAAGAAGAAAAATCCGCCAAGACCTAAAAATATGGCTTCGCTTGCAGCATAACCATCTATGCCATCCAAAAAGTTATAGAGATTGATGAACCAAATTATCATAAAAAAAGCGATGATATTCGTAAATATTTGATTGTCGATAGAAAAGAGCATAAAATCTATTTCTTTAAGCCCACCCAAAAAATAAAGCCCAAAAACGGCCACAAAAGCTTGAGTTACGAGCCTAAGTTTTGCGCTAAGTCCATGTAAATCGTCAAAATAGGAAACAACGGAAATAACCGATCCAACCAATAAAGCGTAGTATAAAGAAGGCTCTATGTCACTCATATAAAATAGGTAACTTATCCCAAGGAACCAAGTGATGGCTATGGCAATTCCACCACCATGAGGAGTCGCTACGGTGTGGGAACTTCTTTCGTTTGGAATGTCCACCAATGATCTTTTAATCGCTATCTTTCTTATCTGGTAAGTAAGCGCGAAAGAGATTAAAAATAAGAATGCGTACGTCACAAAGCCTCCCCATTTAGCATCAACAAAACGCCCTCTTCAACGCTATACAAATTCTCAAAATTCAAAATTTCTTTCGTATGCCTATTGTCAACTTCCAAACTCTCATACAATCTTTTATGAAAAGATGGCTTGAGCAATTTCAGTAGTTCTTGAAAAAATGGTATTTTGATAAGAGTTATTTTTTTATCCAAATTTTTGGCGATAAGTTCAATCAATCCCGTGGTGCTCACGGCTTCATCGTCAGAAGCCAAAAAAACGCCCTCTTTTTTTTGCTCGATCAGAGCGTCAATCAAATGGCAAAGATTGCCAACGTAAACCATGCTTCGCTTATTTCGTATGGAGCCCAATGGCAATATTGAAACTTTTTTGACCAAATTCACAAGATTTTTGACGTTCGCTTTTACGCCGTATCCGTATACGATGGGGGTTCTCAAGATTGATATTTTGAAACTGTCGTCTTGCATTTTTTGCAACTCTTTTTCAGCTTTGAGCTTGCTCTTTCCATATTCGTCTTGGGGGTTGCATGGAGTGCTTTCTTTGTAAACGCTCCGTGATTCCTCGCCATACGCTTTTACGCTGCTCATAAAGATGAAATGCCCCACCCCGCTCTCTTTGGCTTTATTCGCCAAAAGAAGCGTCTGCGTCACGTTGACTTTTTCATACTCCTCTGAACTTGCTCCACCCATTTGATGCACGAGCGCGGATAGATGAACAACGGTAGTCGTCTCATGTAAATTCAACTCATTCAAGTCGTCTTTTAAAAATGAAAAAGTTTCAATCGTATGTTTTGAACTATAATTTTGCATAAAATAGCTTCCCACAAAACCGCTTGAACCTGTCAATAAAATATTCAAAAAGTCTCCTCTATCAGTTTTTTATAGACGCCGTTCACTATCGACGAACTGTAATGATTGATCACCAACTCTCTTCCTAGTTTTCCCTTTGAAACGCGCTCTTCTTTTGTTAAGTTTATCGTTTTGTTTAAAGCGCTTGTGAGCGAAGCCGTATCTTTTGGAAGAGCCAAAAAACCATTATGGCCATCGACGCACAACTCTTTGCAACCAGCGATGTCAGACGCGACAATGAACTTTTCACAACAGCACGCTTCCAATAGAACTCTTGACAAGCCCTCTCTGTAACTCGGCAAAACGATTACGTCAGCCTGTTGAAAAAACTCTTTTACATTGTCCGTTTTTCCTAAATAAGTCACTGTTTTATCATCTATCCATTTTTGCAACTCTTGCTCTTTTATCGAGGTTGGATTGTCTTTGTCAAACACGCCAGCCAATAAAAATTGAACGTTTTTGGACTTTATATTTTTAATCGCTTCAATATACTCATAAACGCCTTTGTCTTTTAGGAGTCTCGCTATCATAAGAAAGGTAATTTTCGATTCGTCATGATTTTTTGCGTCACACCCTCGATAACGCTCGGCGTCCACGCCCTCTCCGGGTAAAACCAAAGATTGCTTCTCTTTTATGATGTTGAGTTTTAAGAATATCTCCCTGTCGTCTTGATTTAAAAACAGTACTTTTTGAGTTTTTGATAGCGAAATTTTATACAGAGTTGTAATCATCTTTGTCAAAAAGTTATCTTTGATAAAAGTGGAACCAAGTCCAGAAACGACCGCGAACGAGTGTATTTTTAATATTTTCGCGGCAAGCGAACCGTAAATATTTGGCTTGATTGTGTAATGAATAACCAAATCGGGTTTTATCTTTTTATAGAGTTTTAAAAGTTCCAAAAAATAAAAAAAATCACCAAAAGGATTGACCCCTTTTCTGTTAAGTTTAATTCTAATGTATTCAACGCCAAGCGTTTGTATGATCTCTACGGAATTATCGGAAAAATCATCCTTATCCGCGATGCAAATAACTTCATAATTTTTATTCAACTCCATAATTAAATCTTTTCTAAACTGAGTAATCGTCCAAAGAATATTAGAATTTAAAAGTATTTTTTTCATAAAACCTATTTTTTCAACTTATACACTTTGGCTAATGGCGTTAAAATCACTGGTTCATAGAGGGAAGAGTCATACTCTTCAAGCACAAAAAGTTTTATATAGGTGGAGTTTTCCAGTCGCTTATCTAGAACCAAGAACTGATTGTAATTTTTCATGAATATCACTGAATACTGCGACTCGGCGTTCATAACTTGTCTCTTGATTTCAAGTTTTCCTTGTTGGTTGTATTGCGTCACAACGAATTCATGCAGAGGAATGGTTTGAGCCCCAATTTTTAATTTTCCACCACTTTTAAACAACTCTATTCCACCGCCTAATAAAATTTTATCACCCGCGTCTTTAAAGTTGTTTGTTGTATAAAACAAAGGTCTCGCTTTTTGAGCGCCCGTCTTCAAATCCAAATTTGAAAATAGGTCAACCGTAGGTAAGATACTCATCATGCGATTTGGAAGATACAAGAAGACGTCCCTTGTTTTTTGAGGCAACGCAAAATTTGTACTTTGCATTGAGACTAACAGATCCTCCACGTCCGTAAAGTTGTAATCTTTCATCTCTTGAATAAGGTTGGAGTCAAACAAATCTTTGTATGATTTTTCCGTATATTCCACGTCCAAACGAGCCATGTTCGCGGCGGAAATTTGGTCGTTTAAAAGTACGAAACTCACAGGAAAATTAACTTTTCCAATATGCTTTCCGCCATCCAATAGCGTTTTAACGTCAGCGTAATAACGGATTGGATAACCGTAATCCCACCAAGAAACCACGTAATCCTCTCTGCCTGCTTTTTTGCCAAGCGCGTCCAAAACTTTCACCTCTTCTTGATTGAAGACGGTTGGCACTTTGTACTCTTGCGCATGTTTTACGTTTGGATATAGGATTGCAACTGTCCCCAGAGAAATAAAAGCAATCTTTACATTTCTCAAAGTGGTGTCATTAAAAACAAAAGTTTCAAATTTACTAGCCATAAAAAAGAGCAAATACGACGCTCCCAGCGCCATAGGAGGAACCGCGTAAACGGTAAAACGCAGACCACCTTTGAGCGCTAAAAATCCTAAACCAACCATCGGAAGCGCCAGCCACATGACTCTATAACGAAGAGAGAGCAAAACGTAACCAATCACGGACAAAAGAAATGTTACGGTGTGTCCACTAATGCGATTTGCAAAAGTCTCAAAAGGTATTTGCCCCGCTTCTCTCACTGTTTGATTGACAGCAAAATAATTAAGTTTCATAGTTTCATAGATATCAGAGGCGTAGGCTTCTCTAAAAACATACCCTTTTATTTGAGCCAAAATAGGAGTAAACCCTCCCGTGGCAAGAACCAATAGACTTACTCCAACCAAAATATAAAAAATTATTTTTGAATTGAACAACTCTTTTTTGAAATGAAACGCTAAAAATAAAGCCGCCATTAAAATGATTTTTAGCCATAAAAAAATGCCCGCGATTGCCAGTAACATGAAAATAAGCATCTTATGAAAAAATAAATTTTTTCTCTCAAAAACCATTGCATATATAAACACAATGCCTATCATCGCCATGTTCAAAGAGTAACTTTGACCATACCACCAAGAGTTTAACATGAGGAAAAGAGGAATAAGGGGAAGATACCTATTTTTTTGCTCCGCGACGTTAAATATCAAGGACCACAATAAAAAAGTCGGCAACACTATGACGAGCATGTCGGTGTCGTAATAACCAATCATGGTGCGGTTGTAATAACTCCAAGCGATGGAACCCAAAAGCGCGGCTACAAATCCCATGTAGTCTTGATTTAAACTTCTCGCGATTAGCATAAGAGGTATCACCAAAAAGGATCCGAAAATAGCAGGCATCCATAAAAGGAGCGTTTCAAAAGAGATTGGAACAATCTTTGCCAAAAACGCCGTCGTTGTTGAGAGCGATGAATCCGCATACGATAAATCATTCTCTTGATGAAACCCTTGTAACATATCTCTCGCGCCCTCAGCGTACGCGTAACCGTCATTCGTGTTTATCATGAGTTCGTTATTCCACTTAAACGACTCTACGTCTTTAAACTGATTTATCCAAATATATCTCACAGATAAAGAGAATATAAACGATAGCGCCAAAAGAGCTAAAAAATTTACTGCGCTTAATTTACTGTTTTGCATTGCATGTCCTTGTTTTTTTATTTCCAATTTTTTTTCATATATTTAAAGCGGATGGCTTTTAAATACGTAAGTAAATATTTAAAAAGGTACTTTCTTTTAATCCCATATAACTTATCAAGCTCTTTTAGAGTTAACAAAACGCCATCTGTCACTCTTTTGTGGCGTTTGGTTATGGCGTCGTTATGAATTCTATATCTTATCAAATATTCACTAATAGACGCTATTTCATACTTAGCGATAATATGCATAAATAAATTATAATCTTCACCTATAGTGATTTTTTCATTAAATTTCATTAAAGTATGATTTAAGAGTTCTTTCTTTAACATAACAGATTGGTTATTGATCTCATATCTCGATAGCATCCGTTGAAGTAAATACCCACTTTTATATTCTGGCAACAGTCTGTTGATTTCATAACCTGAAGCGTCAATCCAATAACTACCAGTATACGTCAAGGCGTAATTTGGATTTTCTTCCATGAATGAGACTTGCTTTTGTAACTTTTCTTCTAGCCACATGTCATCACTATCTAAAAAAGCGATATATTTGCCTTTTACTGTTTGCAAAGCCACATTTTTAGCAATGGACGGCTTCCCACCATTTTTAGATAAAAATATTGGTTTTATTCTGCTATCGTTTTTCTGAAAGTTTTCTATTATGTTTTTTGTATTATCGCTAGAATAATCATCCACAACCAACAGTTCCCAATTTTCATAGGTTTGGTTTATAACTGAACCTATAGCGTCGTTTATATATCTTTGAGCATTATAAGCAGGCATCACAATAGAGACTAAAGGGCTATTCATCGTAAAACATCCTTCCAACTATGCCATCTGATTTGTAGGCGTTTTCTTTAAAAAATCTCCAACTAAACTCGTAAACAACTCTTCTCGCAAACCTTTTTCCTTTTTCGTCACCATAGATAATTTTTCCAATAAGAAGCAAGAAATGTTTAAATATCTTCAATAAAAATGTTTTTTTATGCTTTCTCACAACATCGTCAAAATCAAATGATTCTATTTCTTTCTTTTGTATGGTTTGAACTTTTTCTATTATACTCTTCAATCTATCCGCATAAGTGTGCTTTTTTGATGTAGTCTCAAAGCTATGAGAAACCATCAAATCTCTTTGCTCCAAATTTGTTAAATAATAGTTTATTTTTTGAGCGCAATCTTCAATAGTATCATAGATAGCTATCTCATCTTTAGAAAATATTCTATCAAGATTTTTTGCGTCTTCCGTCAGCAAGAACCCGCCGCTTCCTGTCACTTCAAATACACGAGCTTTTATCTGATTCTCACCGCTGCTGTTTGCGAAATTAAGACTGATGATAGAATCGTTAAATATTTTTGGAATCTCCTCCGCGTCAATGGAGCCATCATCCCAACCATAACCAAAACACTTTACCTCAATCCCAAGTTCTTTTAACTTTTCAACTTTCTCTTTTCTATCTCCATGCGCGGCTCCCACAAACGAGACTTCATATTTGCATTCATCCGCTTTTTTTTGTTTTTGCAACCACTGAATGGGAACCGCCCATGAACTCAAAAGCGCGTTTACTCCTTGAGCTTCGTACTTTGGCAAAAACTCTTCATAAGTGGTCACCATCAAATCAAAATGTGGAGCGAAAAATTTGCTATGCTCCTTATATTTCCAACTATCGTCCGTACACCAATTCACAGTTTTACATGTAAAATTAGCTCGAACGTAATCCCAAGTTTCTGTCCATATCTCATATAAAAATTGCACGCAAAAGATAATGTCAGGCTTTTCTTTTCCAACTGTTTTGATAAGTTGTTGATTCAAATCAACATAATCTTCATACAAAGTCTTATCCCAACTATCAAAAAATACAATCTCTATTCCAAGTGATTCAAACGCGGGGATAAAAGAGAAATACTCGGTGTTTATCCCTCTTTCTTGTTTACCGTATTGATATTTTCCAAAGACGCAGAGGATTTTCATAAGTCTTTTTTAATGGCTAAATAATTCATACATGAAAAGTTTTCCAACTCATAATGATATTTTTCTATTTTCACTAAACCATTATATAAGCTATGATAAATATCATATTCAGCATGCAACAGTTCCCAAAAATCCTTAAAAAATATTCTGTTTTCTATATTTGGTTCATCAAACTCAAACTGAATATATTTTATTTTTTCACTCTTTAACATCTCTTTCTCGCCAAGTAAAATGTTGTACTCATAACCTTGAACGTCCATTTTCAAAAAATCAATTCGCTCAATATTATGTTCTTTGCAAAAACCATCAATGGTTTCTATTTGTATCTCTTCAGAAAACTTTGCATTTTTCATCAAAATACTCGCACTTCCCTGTGCTTCATTGTCATAAAATATTTGTAATTTTTCTTTTTTGTCTCCAAAACCTATTGGATATAAAAAAATATTCTTTGTTTGAGAAGTATTGTTTTTGAGTTGCTCAAATGTAACTAAAGAGGGTTCAAACATATAAAGTTGATAAGGGATATCTTGATATTCTTCAATCACAAACTTTGACCAATCACCGACATTCGCGCCTATATCAAAAATTACACCATTCACTAAATCTTTTTTGAGCTGTTTTATAATATGTAACTCACCACTATAATCCGCATAGCCACTCGCCACTCCAAAATTCATCCCATAAGAGGAGAGTGCATTAAGCTTTTTCCAAAATGGATAAAATCTTTTGTTTCGTAATATTTTTGATAGCGTTTGATTCATCTGATTATTTTCCTCCAAATCCAAATCCAAGCCCACTTTTGAAAAAATAGCCCAAAATAATATAAAATTTTTGATAATTTTTGATAATTATAGCTTTTACTCTCTTGATTATCCATTTGCTCAAAATAGCCAACCAACAATTCGGCGCTTATTTCCAAAGATAAATTTTCTTCAACAAACTCTCGTGGTTTATACTTATCAATATGCTCACCCATGAATTGTATAGATTTTTTTAAACCTTTTATATCCTCAATAATTATCCCACATCTGCTATCAAAATAAGGAGCGCTAGTTGTTTTAATAGCTTGTAAACTTTTTGGAAAATTATATTGATAAGAGCTTTGTAAATCCAAAGAAACTGTATCAAAAATAGAAGTAGCGTCTAAAACTATCAGTGGCAAATCGGTCGCTAACGCTTCTTGCAATCCTATCCCTTGTGATTCACTACATCCTATCCAAACACCAAATCTGCACTCTTTTAAAGCTTTTTTATACTCTTGTTCTTTATAAAACCCATAATGAATTAAAATATATTCAAACCCCAAATTTGTAATAATTTTTTTTATATCTTCTAAAAGCGATAATTCCCTTTGTTTAAAATATAAAAGTATTTTTGATTTATCCTCTCTAGGAGTCGCTATAAACTCCTCCATGTTAATTCCAGCAGGCCAAAAATCAAGCCTTGATTCACTATATCCTAAAAATCTCCAAACCTCAGCACTCCAAAATCCTGGATGAATATAGATAGAACCTTGTGGTAGTTTTTTTCTAAATAATGGTAAATCACTTGGTAATACAGCAGTATTTGGACCAACTAAAACAGCCTTACCCACAAAACCAGCTTCTATGATAGCTTCTTGATTATCATGTATCCAATTGTAATCATATTCATTTATTGGTTGATTAAAAACATAATTGACGCCTATTGCATCAAGCCCTTTTAGAGTATTATCAAGCACTTTTTTTGGTCCTGTGATACGATTTCTATTGGCTTGTTTAGAGATGATGTTAAGGGTCATGAATACTCTCCAAATTTTCTTTTTACAAATCTATACAGTTGATAAAAGAGTTGTATCTTCGTTATATAAAATACTCTACTCAATAATAATTCATTTTTAGTTATCTTGGTTGCTTCTACAACCAAATCAATATATTCTTTTTTTGAATATTCAATCTCAAAAAATCGAGTATATTCT
>CALDOC010000045.1 GCA_937914675.1 uncultured Sulfurimonas sp. | reverse complement strand
TCATATTAATATCCTTTGATATTTTTATAAGTTGTTATCCGATTTAAATTTGTTTGCGGTTTCAACGGCGTCTACGAGCTTCTTTGCAAGCTCTGGCATTTTTACATGGTTAGTCCATACCGTGTCTTCAACTATGTCATGTATCTCCGACGCTATCTCAACCGCCAAACGTTTATACTTTGCCAACTCTCGTTTTAATTCTTTTTCGTCTTGCATTTTTTTCTCCTAAAGTTAAATTAAATGGACTTCTATAAGTCTCGCTTCTTCTTTTCTCAGCGCTCGCTCTTTGACCCTCTTGCATTTCCAATGAACGCATCAATTTCTCCTATAAAGAAAACGCGTAGATATTTTCAAAACGAACAGCGTTGCTTTTTCCATAAGCCATATGAATAAAACGTTGTTTATTTTGAAAATGGTATCGCGTATACAAATCAACCACGTGGCTAGCGCCCATAGGCGCGTCGGCGACCACTTTTTTAAGACCGCGAAAATATAAAAGTCCACGCATCATTTTTTCCGCTTCGTCATCATGACCCTCTCTCACTTGCCAAGGACCAAGATAAACGTTTCTAGCGTTGACTATGCTAGAGTGTTGAAAGGCGTTTGGAAGAGTCAGCTTAAGAGAACTGTTTCTCTCCATCTCGTCTAAGAGAAAGCTCATTCTATTTTCGCCAAAAGTCTCTTTGTCAATCCTGGCTATCACGGATTCGAAATTTATTCCATCCAACTCTTTTGCATGCGCGTTCGTAAAATTAAAAGGAGGCACTTTGCCAACGTTGATAAAGCGACCGACTTCCATCTCCGCTTTAAAACCGTATCTCTCAAAAAAAGCGATCATATTAGGATTCGCGTGAAGATATATGGTTTCATAATCAGCTTTTATCGCGCCATGGAGGGTCTCAAACATTCGAGTTCCAATTCCCTTCTTTTGGTAATCTTTACTTACCATAAAGTACTTGAGCATGGCGGATTTTTCAAACTCAATCGCCATAATGGCGCCGATGAGTTTTCCATCCTCGTAAGCGCCATAACACAGATGAGGAGAGTGCATCATCATGAGCTTTACATGGTAGCCATCAAGCAACCAACCAATATCTTCAGATATTTTAACCAACTCGTTTACATCCGCAAACTTTAACCATCCTATAAACATAGACTCTCCTTGTAAAGATTTAACAACTCTTGATTGTTTAGCACGCGCTTGCGCAACGTCACAATCTCACGTATGCGAGGCAAAAGACCCTGCAGCGTCTGCTTTTCGACCTCAATGCCTAGTTTTTGAAGATGGTACAAAATCGTTCCCGTTCCAGAGTGCTTTCCTATGGGAAATTTTCTTGAACAACCAACTTCTTCCGCCCTAAAGGGCTCATAAGCAAAACTGTTTTTGAGCATGCCGTCCGCATGAACGCCACTCTCGTGAGAGAATATGTTTTTTCCAACGATGGGAGCGGTTGGAGAGAGCGTTACGCCAGCCGCGTTTGCGACAGTCAAGGCAAGACGACGCATCTCAAAAGCGTCGATGGGACGCTTTTGACCATAGAGATGCTTCAGCGCCATGGAAATCTGTTCAAACGAAGCGTTTCCAGCGCGCTCGCCTAGACCAATAACGGTAGTGTTTACGCTCGACGCGCCTGCGTCGATTCCACTAAGAGCGTTGGCGTTTGCAAGGCCAAAATCATTATGAGTGTGCATCTCAATCTCTAGGAGATTTAGAGACGTCAAGGCTTTTACGTCCTCATAAATTCTAGTAGGCGTCATAACTCCAACCGTATCGCAATATCTAAATCTATCGGCTCCAAGTTCGCTTCCAAGAGTGATAACCTCTTTCATGAACTCCAATGAACCACGCGAACTATCTTCACCGCCTATGCAAACGTAAAGACCCTCGCGTTTGGCTTGGATTATTACCTTTTCAAGTTCTTTAAGCATCAAAGATTTGTTGCCGCCAAACTTAACGTTTATCAAAATATCAGAAATGGGAATGGATAAATCCACCGCCTTAACGCCACACTCCAATGAAGCTTCCAAATCGCTCATTTTCGCTCGGTTCCAACTCATCATGCGTTTGTTCAATCCCAAGTCGAGTAACTCTTTGATGTCTTCTTGTTCTCGTTTTCCCATTGCGGGTATGCCGATTTCAAGTTCGTCCACGCCACATGTTACAAGCCCTTGCGCTATGGAAAGTTTCTCTTTGGTGTTAAACGCCACGTAAGGAGCTTGTTCGCCATCGCGTAGAGTCGTGTCGTTAATAAGCGCCATTTTAACGCCTAGTTCGCTTCTATTGCTTCTGGCAAATTGAAATATTTTCGCGTCGCTTTTAAAACCGACGCTTCAATAGGCTCGTAAGCGTAACTTTGATCGGCTATCAAACCGGCCGAAGCTAAATCGTCTTGTGGACATCCACCAATTTTAGCCGTTAAAATCAACTTGCAATCTTTAAGCTTTTCTAAAATTGGTTCAATTGGATTTCCACCCTCTGGACCGGCACAGTACTCATAATCAAGTTTACGGTGGTGAATGAATCGTATGCCTTTGTCGCCCGCTTCATAGATTAAAAACTCTCTCACGGAACCAAAGTGTTGATTTATCATGCCTTCGCCAGCGGTAGTGACGGCTACAAGTATCGTGTGACCATCGGAACTAAGCTCCGCTTTTTCTTTAACGACTCTCTCGTTCGCTTTGTCCAAGAAATGTCTAAACTCTTCCACTTTCGCTTGCGCGTCTTGACGAGCGGTAATGTTGTAATGGTCTTCCAATTTGTCGAAACTCATTTCGCTAAATACGTTTTTAGTAAACTCTTGCCCTCTGTCCTCGCCGATAAGTCCAACCGCGTCCGCGCGGCACTGACGACAATGTTGCATAAGTTTCATATCCATGCCGCATGCTTCTTGCACTTCCATCTGTTGTTGGTCGGTTGCGCTTGGCACTCCGCCAAGTCCAAACGCCGTTCCATGTTCTGGCTCTGAAATAATCGGCATGATGTTGTGTAAAAACACGCCTATCTCTTTAAGCTTTTTAGACACTTCCGCCAAATGTTTGTCGTTGACGCCTGGGATTAAAACAGAGTTCGCTTTAATTAAGATGCCTTTTTCCACGCACATTTTCATACCCTCGAGCTGACGCTCTAAAAGTATTTTCGCGGCTTCTTTTCCATAAATTCTTTTGTTGTTGTAAAAAATCCATGGGTAAATTTTTGAACCAATTTCACCTGTCGCGTCTACGGTGTTTATAGTAATGGTAATGTGGTCGATATCGTACTTAACCATTTCATCCACAAACTTGGGAAGTTCAAGACCGTTCGTTGAGAGGCAAAGTTTCAAGTCGGGCGCTTTCTCTCGCACTAACTTAAACGTCTCAAAAGTTTTCTTAGGATTGGCAAGCGCGTCTCCGGGACCAGCGATGCCAAGAACGCTTAGACGATGCACTTCTCCGCCTACGTACATTACTTTCTTCGCTGACTCTATAGGCGTTAAACGCTCGCTCGTAACCCCTGGACGACTTTCGTTTGAACAGTCGTATTTACGATTGCAGTAGTTACACTGAATGTTGCAAGCAGGCGCTACCGCGACATGAATACGGGCGTAGTGATGGTGAGCGCCCTCTGAATAACATGGATGATTATGAATTTTATCTTGAATGTCCTGTGGCAGCGCCGATTCCGCGGGATTACTAGTACTACAGCTCATTTTAGCTCCTTTGTTTTTACTATTTGATATATTATGCATAACGCGTTCTAGGTTTTTTTAGAGCTTGAAGCGCTTTAATGTGACAATTTTGTCTTTTTAGGTTGCGTCTCGAAGGTTTTGACTCCATTTTTGATTTTTAAACGCTAGACTCGAATGGTTTAAAACGAAGACAACGTCTTTTCACTCAGGGCGTCTTCTATCTGCGCCAAAGCCAGTTTTTTACCATTCTCTTCCTCTTTTGCGCTCCACCAATACTCTATAATCTCTTGCTCAATCGTTCCCACGAGAGTCATGGATAGGTTTGCGAAGACTTCGTACGAGCTTACGTTTGCAATGTCCACCCCACTCTTTTTTGCGAGTTTTTCGATAATCTCACGAACCGATTTTTCTATGTCCGTTAGTTCTGGCGGTGGCACTCCATCTTCTGGAATTTGTTGGACTCTTGCGTAGTCTATCCAAGTCTTAATCTCTTCTTCTAGGTAGTTGTGCCCAAACACTTGGTAACAAAGTATTTTGTTGGGAGAGTAGAGTATCTCTTCGTTTTCTTCTAGGACGTCCGAAGACTTGGCCACTCCACTCTCCGCGTAGACTTCCATTCTTTGGTTGTCATGGAGAGTTGAAGCCGTTTCAAAAACGTTTCTAGCTTGTTTTAATAGGTCTCTTTTTAGTGTTTCGTTATCCATTTTTCATTCCTTTTTTTATGAACTTCTCGCATTGTTGTAATCCCAAAGGTTTTTATAAGAGGAATCAAGTTTTGATAGAGTTGAATCCACTAGTATTAAGTTGGTCATCTTTGGAAAATTATCTCTTGGATGTTTCTCATACCAGTCTTGCATCTCAATTTTAAGAGCGCTGCGTTGCATCACTGTTTGTAAGATTAAGTTTTTTATCTCTTGCATTTCTGGGGTAATTATTTGGTTCATAACTTCTCCTTGTATCATATTTATTTAGCTAATGCAACTTTAGTTCTAGAACGATTTATGCAGACAATGCCACATAATAAGGAACTAAATTAAGGGAGAAAATATGAAGCGTATATTTGATAAAGCGATAACCGAGTTTGAAAAGAAAAATTACAATGAGGCTTATGGTCTCTTTAGCGAATCTGCCGACGTCAACCCAAATGCGATGTTTAACCTTGCCATTATGCACATGAGAGGTCAAGGATGCCAAAAAAACAACGCCATCGCAAAGGATTGGTTTACTAAGGCCGCAGAGCATAATCATCTTCAAGCGCTTAATTCTCTTGCGATTTTCTATGAAAAAGGGATGCATGGGGAAGTGGATAGCGCTAAAGCTTTAGAGTACTATAAAAGAGCCGCCGACTTGGGAAACGTTGAAGCCCAGCTAAAAACGGGTATGCTGTATAGAGATAAGGGCAAAAACGCGCAAGCGATGAGATACCTTATAACAGCCGCGCACAACAACAACTCTCAGGCGCAAGGCGTTCTCACTTACGTAAGCAACGCTCATGAATCAAACGAATTAAACCTACCGTTTCGTACGCTCGACGCGCTAAAACAGAGAGCGCTCGTTGATAATTTGCTTGAGACGAAAATTCGTCCAACTTTGGCGGTCGATGGCGGCGGGATAGAACTTTTAAACTATATCCCCGGCGATACGCCACAGGTATGGATGAGTTATACGGGTTCATGTTCTGGTTGCCATCTTGGTTCAACTTCGACGGCTGACATGTTGCTTGACAATTTTCAAACAATGATTGACAAAAACGTCGTACTATACTTAATGTAGGTAAAAAATGAATCAGATAGAGGCGACTGTCAAAGGCATTACAAAAACGGACATTGTTACGTACATAGACATAGAGTGCGCAAGCACCGAGTTGCGTATTATAAAATCAAAAGCTCCCATCTGGTTGTCAAAAGGCGACAGAGTAAGCTGTGATTTTAAAGAGGCTTCCGTTTGCGTAAGCAAGGAGTGTCCAGGGAAGATTTCCATTGAAAACAAAATCTCGGCAACGCTTATAGACGTGCGTAAGAGTGGATCTCTTTGTGAATTGACTTTTGAGAGCGACTTGGGAAAGGTGATTTCCCTCATCACCACCGACGCTTACGACAATTTGGGTTTAGCGTTGGATTGCAAGGCGACGATGCTTCTTCGTGGAGTGGATATTGAAATCTCTCCAGTTGTGAAGCCATTATTGTTTACCACTAGAACGAAATATGCAAATTAATAATTAAATTAACGAAGGATTTAAAATGGCTGTAATGATAACCGATTTATGTATCAACTGTGGAGATTGCGCGCCCGAATGCCCAGTAGCGGCAATACTTGAGGACGCAAACGATAAGAACCCGCATCAGGGTGAACGCTTTTACGTAAAACCTGAAACTTGCGTCGAGTGCGTGAGTCATGCCGACGCGCCTCGTTGCGCAACCGCATGTCCAACGGAAGGTTCTATAGTTTGGGATATGCCTTATACGACCGATTTTGAGGAGTATTTCGTTGCCGGTCATGAAGCTGGAACTTACCAAATTCGCCAACACAAGAAAAAAGGAATGATGCTTCCATCGGTTAAAGAGCAAGCTTTTATGTCAGACATTGGCATGGATATGCGCGAGTCTCACGAAAACGTAGCTAGCTAAAAAGATAAGATTATGAATATAGCTTTCGCCTCGTCTACTGGAGAATTAATTGACCAACATTTTGGTTGGTCAAAGACGTTTCATCTTTATGAAGTTGGTAAAGACGACTCAAAGTTACTCGGCGTCATAGATAGCTCCGAGGAGCCAGAAGGTGAAAAAGAGAAGCTAAATTATAAGATTGGCACGATTGGCGAGGCGGACATTATGTACTGTACTCAAATCGGACCAACCGCGGCTAAGATGATTCAAGCGGCTGGAGTTCATCCAGTTCGAGTGGCGCAAAATGAAACAATTAAAGACGCCATCTTCAAACTCCAAGAGACGCTTCGCGACGCGCCGGCTCCTTGGCTGCTGCGCGTCTATCACAAAGCGCAAAGTAGAAATTAAAGGAAAAAACATGTCTGTAATAATTGATGATACCTGTATAACTTGCGACGCTTGCTTGCAAAACTGTCCCGTAAACGCGATAGTTGACGATAGTGAAAACCCAACTGGAGAAAATCGTTACTACGTTCAACCTGAAAAATGCATAGAGTGCGTTGGCGTTTACGACGACCCTCAATGCGCCGCAATTTGTCCAAGCATAGGTTGTATCACGTGGGATATGCCTTACTCTAAAGAGTTCGACGCTCACTTTGTAAATGGCGAGACGTACAAACTAGGCACTAAAAACGGCGTAGTTAAATCTCCGTCTTTTAGAGAGAAAAAATATCGCCAAGACATTCCAATGGAGATGCGTGGCGTTGGCAAAGAGGTGCAAGTCGCACCAGAAGAGCTAGACGTAGGTTGATAAACGAGGATAGAATGGTGAAGAGATTTTAATTTCGATTCCTTAACCTCTCTTGCACCTCGTAAAATATCTCTTCGACGTCTTTGGAATTTTTAGCCCCTATTTTACTAAACGCGAGGATGGCTATCCAAGCGGCGACAAACCCAGGAAGAAGCTCGTACAAATCAAATATCCCGCCTTCGAGTTGTTTGTAAATTACGACGGTTAAAGAGCCGACGAGCATTCCGGCTATGGCTCCGTTTTTAGTTATGGAGCGATTGTAAAGCGAAAGAATGACAAGCGGGCCAAACGCGGCGCCAAAGCCAGCCCACGCGTAAGAGACAAGTTTTAAGACGCTGGAGTTTTTATCCGTGGAAATGTACCAAGCGACTAAAGCGATGGCTATGACGGTAAATCGTCCCACCCATACCAGTTCTTTGTCCGTCGCGTCTTTTCTGAGAATCGCATGATAAATATCTCTTGTTAAAACCGAGGAGGAAACGAGTAATTGGGAGTCGATGGTGCTCATAATCGCCGCCAAAATCGCCGCGAGCAAAAATCCAGCAATCCATGGATTGAAAAGCAGTTGAGAGAGCGTGATAAATATTTTCTCGCTGTCTTTAAGATCCACTCCGTGCGAGACTACGTACGCGAGTCCAAAAAATCCCACCGCCAAAGAGCCGACGACCGAGACTATCATCCAAGTCATGCCAATGGTTTTCGCGCGGTTCATCTCGTCTTCGTGGCGAATGGACATAAAGCGAACCAGTATGTGCGGTTGACCAAAATACCCAAGTCCCCAAGCCATCAAAGAGAGTACCCCGACCAAGGACGCTCCGCTAAAAACGTCAAGATTGGATGGATTGACCGACTCTATGATTTTGAGTCCCTCGCTTATCCCGCCGACGTCGTAAATCACAACAATCGGCACAATGGCAAGCGCCAGCATCATCAATATCCCTTGAATGAAATCCGTCCAACTCACGGCGTTGTAGCCTCCTAAAAAAGTGTAAGAGACGATAACGAAACTTCCAACGATAAGCGCCGCGTCATAATCAAGATGAAAGGTGGCTTCAAAAAGTTTCGCGCCGCCGACAAGTCCCGAAGACGCGTAAAGCGTGTAAAAAACAAGTATGACGACGGCCGTTACGACTCGAAGCGAATTGCCTTTGTCGTTAAAACGATTAGAGAAATAATCAGGAATGGTGATGGCGTCTCTAAGATGATGGGTGTAGACGCGAAGAGGTTTCGCCACGTAACGCCAGTTAAGATACGCTCCTATGATGAGCCCGACGGCAATCCAACTCCCGACGACTCCTTGACTATACATCATACCGGGAAGTCCCAAAAGCAGCCACCCGCTCATGTCCGAAGCTCCCGCGCTCAGAGCCGTGACGCCAGGCCCAAGACTTCTGCCGCCCAAAACGAAATCGCTCAAATCGTCTGTCTTAAAATAAAAATAAAACCCTATCCCTATCATCGCCAACATATACGCCGCAAATGAAATAAATACTGGCGTTTGCATTACTTTTCTCCTTTTTCTTTAAGAGCGCGAACTCCTAGATTGCCATATCTGTGGTAACTGTCCGACACGCTCTGCTCAACAAAATAATGTGTAAGCTCAACGCGACCATGCTCTATAAACGCTTCAGTCGCGATATAAAGAGCGTAATGGGCGATGGCTTCGTAAATGGATATGTTTGGAGTTTGCAAAAAACGGATTCTCTCTACTTTAGGCATGGCTTTGACCAAAGCCGCTTCGTCCTCCAAAGCAAAAACGTCGTTCGAGTCTAACAAGAAAGATTTTTTTTCATTGAGATAGAGTAATCCCTCGCTTTTTGGATTTTGGGGGATGGATACGTAAACTTTCGCGCCAACCAATTTCGCCGCGGCGATGGAGGCTAGCATCTCGTATAAAACGTCGCTCTCTTCAAAACGAAACAGGACGCTTTTTACGGCGACGTATCGGATGACGTTGCTTTCTCCTCTAACATGGGAGTAGTCATGTTCTTTGTTAAAGTGCGCGTCCAACCAATAACTTAAATCGTTAGTTATCTTAAGAGTTTTTTCAAGAGAGAGCGCAATTGCGTTTTCCTCTTTTGAAGGAGAGTTTTCACCTTCAAAACTCAGATTCATAAATTGCGAGATATAGTTAAATCCGCCCGCTTTCTTACCGCTGCCTATCGCGGATTTTCCCATGCCGCCAAATGGCTGGCGAGCGACTATGGCGCCCGTCGTCATACGGTTTACGTACAAATTTCCCGCATGGATTTTTTCTTTAAACATATCTTGTTCTCTCTCGTCCAAACTCTCCAAACCGGAGGTGAGCCCGTAGCCCGTAGCGTTTACGACGTCTATCGCGTCTTGGAGATTTTCTGCGCGAATCACGCTTAAAACGGGACCAAAAAGTTCGTTCATATGGCAAAAATCGCCGCTTTTGGTTCCCCATCGGATGGAGGGCTTTAGCATGTAGGGATTGTTGTCCGCGTACGACGGTTCAAGCGCCCACTCTTCTCCCTCGTCTAGGGTTGAGAGCGCTTTTTGCAGGTTGCCCGAGGGTAAATCCACTACGCAACCTATGCGATTTTGAAGATCCCAGACTGAGCCGACGTTAAGCGATGAAGCCGCGTCGATTAGCATGGCTTTAAAGTTTTCATCTTCGTACGCCTCTCTCTCAAGAACCAAGAGCGAGGTCGCCGAACACTTCTGTCCGGAGTTGTTAAACGCCGACGCCAGAACGTTTTTAATCGCTTGATCGCGATCCGCCAACGCTGTGACGATAGTCGCGTCTTTGCCTCCCGTCTCGGCGCTCAGACGAACGTCGGGACGACTTTTTATTATCCGCTTTGCCGTTGTCTCACCGCCGGTCAAAATCACAAAATCCACGTCGCCGTTCGTTATAAGACTCTTCCCTGCCATCTTGCCGCTACATGGAAGAAACTGCAAAACGTTTTTACTCACGCCTGCGTCCCAAAAACATTGGCAAAGTCTATACGCGCAAAGGACGGCGTTTGACGAGGGTTTTAAGATAACGGCGTTGCCCGCCGAGAGCGCCGCGGCTACGCCTCCCGCGGGAATGGCGATGGGAAAGTTCCAAGGACTTATCACAAGACCCACTCCTTTGCCCTGCGCCACCACTCCATCGAGAGATTTGAGTTTTTCTAGGCTGTATGGATAAAAGTTTAAAAAATCTATCGCTTCGCTAACCTCGACGTCCGTTTCAGAAAAGACCTTGCCGACTTCCGCCGCGGCGACGCCAATAAGGTCGCCCCTGCTTTTTCTAAACTCTTGCGCTACGTTCATTAAGACTTTTTGCCGCTCGCTCGAACTCAGTTTGCGCCAACCGTCAACGTCGGCTTTTGCGATTGCCACCGCCTTTTGCAAGTCGTTCTCCGACGCGGTTGTATAACTCCCGACAACTATGTTTTCATGATATTGGGATTTGTCTATGACGTCGACGCTATTTTGAGACGTCGTAAATTCTCCGCCAATTACGGCGAACGCGTGAAAGCCGCCATTTTTTGAGATGTTTTTCCATTTCTCGCTGATGGCCTCCGCCCATTTTACGTTTTGCGGCAATGAAAAATCGGTGTCGCTCTCATTTTTGAAGACGTAACTTTGCATGTCAATCTCAGGTTTGGCGACTTCTTCGTTTCTATTTTGCGCGCGAAACGGTTTTAGCGCGATTTTAGGTAAAATCTCTATGGAATCGTCATAACTTTGAATGAGAGTTTCCCATGCGGGAGTGTTTACGTTTAGACCAAAACTATGGCGTAAAAAGTTTTGCTCGGCGGTGTTTTCGTCAAAACGCCGGACAAGGTAGGCGATGGCGTTCGTAAACGTTTCTCTCGTCGCTATTGGCGCGTACAAGATAACGTTCAAACCCTCTTTTTTAAGCACTCGATACGCCGTCTCGCTCATCCCCTCTAGCATCTCGGCGCTGACGTACGCTTCAACGCCTCTTTGGCGAGAGAGCGACATAGCCAACGCATGGTCAAAAAGATTGTGCGAAGCTACGCCGACGTGAACGTAAGGAGCCACTTTTTCGTCTATGAGAAAATCCATCAACGCTTTAAAATTCGCGTCTGTCTCAGGCTTGTTTATGTAGGTGACGCATGGCCAGTTTCGCAAGCTCGCTTCTGTGAGTTCCATCTCCTGATTCGCGCCTTTTACCAAGCGAATTTTAATCGGAGCGCCGCCTTTTTGGACTCTTTTTTTTGCCCAACTTACCAATATTTTGACGTTTGCCAAAGTGTCTGGAAGATAAGATTGTAGAACTATCCCAGCTTCAAGCGAATAAAATTTCTCTAACGAGAGCGTTTGCATAAAGGCGTCCATGGTGATGTTTACGTCGCGATACTCTTCCATGTCCAGATTGACGAACTTGCTCTCTTCTTTGTCGTTGTTGAGAAACGCGTTTTCCATGGCCGCCGAGTAGACAAGCTCCAATCTTTTTGAAATTTCATTGACGCTCCATTCATGAGCGATAGGAGCGACTTGCGAGAATATGGTGGAAATTTTTATGGAGATATAGTCAATATGTGGATTTTTGAGCGCGTCGACGTACTTTTGTATTCTGGCTTTGGCTTCGCGTTCTCCCAAAACCATCTCTCCGATTATGTTGACGTTGACTCTAGTGTTCTCTTTGCGTCGCTTTTGCAGATGTCTGTTGAGCGAAAAATCTTCGCCTTTTATGACTATTTGACTGATGTCTTGACGGAGATATTGGATAAAAAGTTCGACCGAGATAAATGGCGTATATATCCCAATATGCCGAAACGACCATACGAGCAACTGCTCAAAATCCGTAAAAATGTCCGTGCCTTCGTACTTTGAAAATACGTACTCTAGTTGATTCGCGATTCGTTTGGAGTCATGAGCGCGGAAACTTTGATCCAATAATTCTATAAGAAAAACCTTATTCATAGGATTTTTAAGC
>CALDOC010000044.1 GCA_937914675.1 uncultured Sulfurimonas sp. | reverse complement strand
ACAAACAAAAAAGAGATAGGCGTCATTGACTATCAAGACGCCATGAATGGGGCGATCACTTACGATTTGGTCTCGCTTCTCAAGGATTGCTACGTTGAGTATGAAAGAGAAGAGATAGAAAAATTGGCTCTCGCTTTTCGCGACAAAAAAGGCTTGAAGGTCGGCGACGAAGAGTTTTTGAAATGGTTTGACTTTATGGGCCTACAACGCCATGTAAAAGTTCTTGGCGTCTTCTCCCGCCTGCATCTTCGCGATGGAAAAGATGGCTACTTAAAAGACATTCCCCTCACGCTCAAATACGCGATCGAGACAGCGAAAAGATACAAAGAGACGCAAGCGCTCGCTCAGTTTTTAGAAGAAGTCGCCTCATGAAAGCGATGATTTTGGCGGCCGGTCGAGGCGAGAGAATGCGACCGCTTACGGACTCTCTTCCAAAACCTCTGCTAGAAGTTCAGGGCAAAGCCTTAATCGTTTGGCACTTGGAAAAACTCGCCAAAAACGGCTTCAAAGAGATAGTGATAAACATAGCGCACTTGGGCTACAAAATACCGGAGTTGTTGGGCGATGGCTCCAAGTGGGGCGTTCATATCTTTTACTCCAATGAACAGGTGTGTGGCATCTTGGAAAGCGCTGGAGGAATCAAAAAAGCGCTTCCTCTTTTGGGTCATAAACCTTTTTTAGTCGTCAATGGAGACGTTTTTTGCGACTATGAGTTTGACTCGAAATTTGACCTAAAAGGGAAACTAGCCCATCTAATATTGGTTCCAAATCCGGAACACAACCCAAACGGCGACTTTGGACTGCGTCAAAACTTAGCTCTCAACAGCGATGATAAAACATACACGTTTTCAGGCATAGGCTACTACTCTGCAAAACTTTTTGAAACGGTGGCGTTAGAAAAAACTCCTCTCGCCCCTCTGCTTCGCAAAGCCATCGATAAAAAGATGATTAGTGGCGAACTTTTCGAGGGAAGGTGGCATGACGTGGGCACTCCGCAGAGGTTGAGGGAGCTTTGCAGTTTATTTAATTAGATTATTAGATTATTAAACTTTTTATCATAAATTAAAGGGAAAGTGTGTAAAATGTCTAATATTATTATGTGTTGTTATCAATGCTAATGGATGAATGGGGGGGGGAGCTAATGACTAATATAATTCTTTGTGGTGGCAATGGCACGAGACTATGGCCGATAAGCCGCACTCTTATGCCCAAGCAATTTGTAAAACTTTTTGATGGGAAATCACTCTTCCAATTAACAGTAGAAAGAAATAAAGAAATGTGTACACAGCGGTTTATAGTTTCAAACGCAGAACAATATTTCTTAGCGGTAGATCAACTAGAAGAGCTTAATCATTCTCAAAATAAATTTTTACTTGAGCCTGTTGGAAGAAATACCGCCCCAGCGATCGCTTTGGCATGTCTCGCTCTTGATACAGACGAGATAGTTCTTGTCTCTCCTTCCGATCATCTTATAAAAGACAAAAAAGCTTACACTCTTATTTTGGAAAAAGCAAAAGTATTAGCTCAAAGAGACAACTTAGTAACTTTTGGCATTACTCCGGAATTTCCTGAAACTGGTTTTGGCTATATAGAATCAGAAGGTGAAGAGGTCAAAGCTTTCCATGAAAAACCAGATGCTTTAACTGCTCAAAGCTATGTTGACGCTGGAAACTATTATTGGAACTCCGGCATATTTTGTTTCAAAGCCGGTGTTTTTTTAAAAGAACTTCAAAAATATTCACCTGAAATCTATGCGACTTCCAAAGAAGCATATGAAAATACTAAAACTTCCAAAGCAGAAAACGACTCTTCTATGATTAGAATATCTCATGATGACATGCAAAAAATTCCAGAAGACAGCATAGATTACGCTGTGATGGAGAAAAGTTCAAAAGTAAAAGTTGTAGCTTCTGACATAGGATGGTCTGACCTTGGAAGTTTTGACGCTCTTGCAAAAGAGTTTGATAAGGACGAGAATGGCAATAGTATAAATAAGAACCTTATTGCCATTAATTCGAAAGATAATTTTGTATATGCGACAGATAGATTGATAGCCTTAGCCGACATCGATGACTTGATAGTTGTTGACACCCGAGACGCATTGTTGATTACCAAAAAAGGCAACTCACAAAAGATAAAAACTATCGTAAAAGAGCTCAAAAGTCGAGAGAGTGATTTACATCACATACATCTAACGGCACATAGACCTTGGGGTACGTATACTATACTTGAAGACACTCCTGGATATAAGATTAAGCGTATAGTGGTAAAACCTGGGAAAAGATTAAGCTTGCAAAAACATTTTCATAGAAACGAGCACTGGATAGTAGTCAGTGGCACGGCGACTGTAACAGTCGGAGAAACAGTCAAAACAGTGAGACCAAATGAATCTACCTACATAAAGATGGGTGAAGTACATAGACTTGAAAATGAAGGCAAAATACCAGTTATCCTCATAGAAGCACAAGTAGGTGAATATACTGGTGAAGACGATATAGTGAGAATCGAAGATGATTTTCAGAGAGTGTAAATGAAAAGAATATTTTTAGCAGTTTGGGTGCATGACGTTTATAATAGTGAGCTTTGTTATCATAAAATAAAGATTAAAACTAATGAATTAGAGGATTTATAAAATGAGGGCTATAGCAATAATCACCCTGGCTTTAGGAGTCGTATCAATGTTTACATATATGATAAAAAAGTTTACTGAAGATAAGAAGGTAAAATATTAATGAATAAAAACATACTACTAACGGGAACAGCGGGCTTCATAGGCTCAAACTTCGTGCCGTACTTTTTGGATAAATACCCAGAGTACAATCTAATCAATTTAGACTTACTAACGTACGCAGGAAACTTAGAAAACCTAAAAGAGTGCGAAGGCAATCCAAGATACAAGTTCATCAAAGGCGACATCTGCAATCGCGAACTAGTTGAGTTTATATTCAGCGAGTACGACGTCAATGGAGTCATTCACTTCGCGGCGGAATCCCATGTGGACAACTCCATCAAAAATCCAGGAGTATTTATAGAAACAAACGTAAATGGAACTTTTACTCTTTTAGACGTAGCCAAACACTACTGGATGGATAAACCGTTTGAATATAAAGAAAACTATAAAGGTTGTAGATTTCACCACATAAGCACCGATGAAGTATACGGAACCCTAAACGAAACAGATCTCTTCACGGAAGAAACGCCATACGCTCCAAACTCCCCATACTCAGCGTCTAAAGCGAGTAGCGATATGATAGTGAGAAGTTATCAAGAAACATACGGAATGAACACAGTCATAACAAACTGCTCAAACAATTATGGTCCCAAACAACATGATGAAAAACTTATCCCAACCATCATCAGAAAAGCGTTGGCTGGCGAAAGCATCCCAATCTATGGCGATGGCAAGAACATAAGAGATTGGCTCTACGTTCTTGATCACTGTAAAGGGATAGACATCGTTTACCACACGGGCAAAGAGGGCAACGTCTACAACATAGGCGGAAGAAACGAAAGAACAAATCTTCAGATAGTTGACGCCATTTGTTCAATACTAGACGCGAAAGTTCCACATGCCAAAAGTTATAAAGATCTTATAACTTTCGTACAAGACAGAGCTGGACATGACAGACGCTACGCCATAGACGCCACAAAGCTGGAAACGGAGCTTGGCTGGAAGGCTGACGAGAATTTTGATAGTGGAATCGTTAAGACGGTTGAGTGGTATCTCAATAAATATAACGTAAAAGAGATTTAATTGAATTACATAC
>CALDOC010000043.1 GCA_937914675.1 uncultured Sulfurimonas sp. | reverse complement strand
ATTTTTTATCTCTTGGTTTATAAGTTTTACGTCATTCGTTAGTTTGAAGTGCCAATCTTTAGGGATTACTTCACGAGGTAGCATTTTGAATCTATACTTCAAATCTTCTAGTTCGCTGGCATGTATTTCTATACGGTCGTCTTCAAACCTAGCGTCAATTTTTTGAGACTCTTGTAAAAAACGAAGAGCGTTTGAAGCGTACTTCAAGTCATCTTCATAAAATGAGATTGACTCTACAATCTCATCTTCTATGGATGGTTTGGCCTCATCGTCCGTATCGTTCAAACTTGACAACCAGTCAAATTCGGCTTCCTCGGCGTTCGCATCCAACTTCTTACTAAACTCGTCCGTGTCTATGCCGCTAGCCATCGCTTCGGCTATGATTTGTTCTTCCTCTTTTGCATCGTATACGTTTAAAAATGCGCTTGGATCGCCAATATTTTGAGCGGCTTGTTCGTCTTTGGTGATAAGTATCTCTAGGATTCTATTGTCACCCTTAAACTCTTCGTCTTGCGATAAAGTTTGCATGTAGTAAATTTCAGGATTTTCTTCTTGACCGTATCTGTCCACCCTGCCGTTTCTCTGTTGGAACGTCATGAGCGACCATGGTATATCGAAGTGAATGAGTCTATGCGATAGGTAGTGCAAGTTAATACCCTCGCTTGCCACGTCCGTTGCGATAAGCAGCCTTACTTTTGAGTTTTCTTGACCGAAGTCTTCTACTACTTTATTTATCTCTATATCGCTCATAGTGGAGCCTGTCATAGTAACTATGGCGTCATCTTTTAACTTCAAATCTTTTTGCAGATGCTCTTTTAAAAACTCTAATGTTTTGATACGCTCCGTGAAGATGACAATTCTATCTTTGGTACCTTTTTTCCATTTCATTTTTTTGCTAATTAGGTTTACAAGTTCATTATATTTTGAGAAGCTGTTTTCATCTATCTCTTCTAGCTTCTCCTTTAAGAGTTCTAAAGTCTCTATGTCGTCACTGTAATCTTCATCTAACTTTTCCACTCTTTTGATTCTGTTTTTGATAGACTCGATACAAGCTATGGGAGAAGAGAGAAGAGATTTTGTAAGGGTTGTTTTGAAAAGTTCGCTCGCTCTTCTTTTTGTGCTGTCGATTGATTGAAAACTTATGCTTGATATGTATTCAAATACAGCCTCTTCTTGAATAGTCGCGTTAGACTTGATAGTAAAAATCTCTCTTGTTTTAAACTCGTCGCTTACCTGATCGGCAATGTCTTTTTTAAATCTTCGTATTACTAACTTCTTATCCTCAAAATCAACTCTGCCATAATCTTTAGGGTTCGCTATCGCAGTTGGGTCCAACATGTTTAAGAGTGAGGCGAAACTTTCCGCTTTTCCATCGTGAGGCGTAG
>CALDOC010000042.1 GCA_937914675.1 uncultured Sulfurimonas sp. | reverse complement strand
CCAGTCGGAGACTCCATGAGCGACACTTGGCAATGGGTCGAGCTTTCAAAAAGATTTACGGTTGATGATTTATGGGGAGCTTACGAACCATCGGGTCCACGTAAAACGCCTTTGGCGGACGTAAGAGAAGCGGCGTATAAAATGGGCTACAAAGGCGACACCACCATGTATGAAATCCTTTTCGCGAACGACGTCGCCAAATCATACAAGCTCGACCAAAACGATCCCATCCAAAAAGGTTACGACAATTCCGAGGGTTACGGCGACAGCAGAAACGTCGTCGGTTCCGATGGAAAAGTCTTTAACGGTTACGGCTTCTTCATACACAAATATCTTTTTGAAGAGTACGCGGCGTTTGGTCGTGGACATGGTCATGATTTGGCTTCGTTTGACGTATATCATAAAGTTCGTGGACTCAAATGGCCGGTCGTTGATGGAAAAGAAACTCCTTGGAGATTCAACGCCAAGTACGATCCTTACGCGGCCAAAGAGACGAAAGGCACAAATGACGAGTTCGCGTTTTACGGCTCTATCGCCAAAGCGCTTTCTCAAGGCGATTTGACCCACGTTATCGACAAAGAGAAAAAGTCTCTAAAAAACAAAGCCAAAATATTCGCGCGTCCGTACATGGATCCTCCGGAAATGCCAGACGCGGAGTTTGACACTTGGTTGTCAACCGGTCGCGTTTTAGAGCACTGGCACTCGGGAACCATGACTATGCGCGTGCCTGAACTCTACAGAGCGGTTCCAGAAGCGTTGTGTTACATCCATCCGGAGTACGCGAAAGAGAAAGGTTTGGTTCAAGGCGAACTTGCGTGGGTCGAGTCTCGTCGCGGTCGAGTCAAAGCTCGAGTGGAAACTCGCGGAAGAAACAGACCTCCAAAAGGTTTGGTGTTCGTTCCTTGGTTTGACGAGCGCGTGTTTATAAACAAAGTGGTCTTGGACGCGACATGTCCCATGTCAAAGCAGACAGACTATAAAAAATGCGCCGTTAGAATCTATAAAGCGTAAGCAAAAGGGAATCTATTTTGAGTCAAAATACGCCGAAAGAGAAAAAAGAACCCATTAGCGATAGAAGAAGATTTATCTTTAACATGGCGCGCGGCGTTGGCGTCGCGACGCTTGGCGGGTTCGTATGGAGCGCTTACGTTGACGAGGCGAAAGCTTCGCAACTGCTTCTTCGACCAC
>CALDOC010000041.1 GCA_937914675.1 uncultured Sulfurimonas sp. | reverse complement strand
CTGGAAGAAACGCGGCGACGTTCGCTCTTTTGGAGCAACGCAAAACACGTCAGGTTTTAGATACGAAGACTTCGCTCGACGAGATAAAAAAGTTTAAAAACGAGGTGGACTTTTACCCACTTCGTGCGGAAGTTGGAGACCTATTTTATAAAAACGTGGGCATCGTCCGAAAAAAAAAGGAACTTGAATCCGCTCATGAAAGAATCAGAGAGTTGAAATCTCAAGTTCGTCTCATGGGGGTGAGTGATATGTCAAAAGTTTACAATACAAACCTGATAGAGTTTTTGGAGTTTCAAAACATGTTGGATATTTGCGAGATAGTGGTGAGAAGCGCAATCAAAAGAGAAGTGAGTTGCGGCGCTCACTTTAGAGAAGAGTAGGGTCATGAAGATAAGCGTAAAAAGAGAAAACGGTTTTGTAGAGTATGGCGTGGAACTAAAAGAGACAACGCTATTGGAAGTTTTAAACTTTGTCAAACAAACGCAAGACAACTCTCTGAGTTTTAGCAGTGGATGCAGAAGCGGCGTTTGCGGTTCATGTTCGATGAGAGTGAACGAAAGAGAAGTTTTAGCCTGTACGTATAAGGTAAAAGATGGCGACGTTATAGAACCACTAAGAAATGTGACTCTCATCCGCGATTTGGTAGTGGACATGGATAAATCTTATACGTTTAACGCAAAGTCAAAATCTTGGTTGTCTTCTTTAAACAGCGACGCGCGTTTAACGAGCGAAGATGAAAAAATAAACGAAGTGCAAAGCGATTGCATACTCTGTGGTTCATGCTACAGCGCTTGTCCCGTTTACTCGGTTAATGAAGAGTTCCTAGGACCGTTCGCGCTTACGAGAGTCTGGAAGTACGTAAGCGACAAACGCGAGCTCGACGCGTCTGAGAAAATAGAAACCATTCAAACAAATGGCGTTTGGGATTGCACTCTGTGCAATGAGTGTACTATTGTGTGTCCTCAAAATATTTCAAGTAAAGCTGATATAGAAAAACTACGAGTGAAATCAACAATCGCAGGCTATAGCGACCCTAGTTTTTCAAACAGTTTTGGTGGTGGATTTGGTTTCGATGGAACTCCTAGTTTTTAGAGCATAGTAAAAAAACTCACTATTTTCACACTTGTGTGTGTTATAATTAGTAAAATATGAGAGAGGGTAAGCTTGTTAATTTTTAAATTTTTTATAACTTTATTTCTAATATCCTTGTGTAGTTCATGTGGTAGTTACGATAACGTAGACCGTACTCCGTCAGTTTCTGGTGACATTGTTGATTATGATGGTTGGTATACTGAGACAATTGACAGAGTTCTTAATGTGTATATTAACGTCCCCGTACCAAATGAGTATTATTGCGCTCCATATGATGATCACGCCGCGCCAATCCGTCCTTGTACCTTAGAAGACGTATATGGTGATATAGACTCGACCGATGATTATAAACCAGAACTGCATGTTAAAATGTATACAGATTTTTATGAATCTAATAATTCAGTAGTAAACGCGGAGTTTAAACAAAAAGGTAAATCAACGAGAAGATCTAAGTTGAAGTCGTATAGAGTGGTATTGGATGATGACAAACCTCTTTACAATGAAGAGGGAACGTTACAATTAAATAAACATCCAAATGATTACGCTCGCATAAAACAGATGATGTCCTTTGAGCTTTTTAAAGATATACCAAATTTTACAAGTTTGAAAACACTCTTTTACAGGTTATGGATAAATGACGTTGATTATGGCTTATACACGCATGTCGAAAACGTTGATGAAATATATTTGCGAAATAGAGGTTGGAACGAACAAGATAAGTTATATAAAACTCAAAATTTTGCTTTTAGGGTTGAAAGTGGCATGGAACTCGATTCAAAAGGTGAACCAATTAACAGAGAGGTCTTTGAAGCCGTTATTGAACCTCAGACAGGGGATGATCATTCTAAATTAATTACGATGTTAAACGCTATTAATGAAAATATGAGTGATGAACAGTTTACTCAGGTTTTTGAAAAGTATTTTAATAGACAAAATTATATTACTTGGATGGCCGTGAACTTAGTATTAGCGAATAAGGACACGGTAAGTCAAAATTTTTATCTATACAATCCATTGTATTCGGATAAGTTTTATTTTTTACCATGGGATTATGATGGTATAAGTAGAGCTACGGAAAAATACGCAAAATGGGAACTTGGCATAGGAACTTGGTGGGGAATTTCTCTTCATAATAAGTTTTTAAAAATTAAAGCGAATCGCGAGGAACTTGACGTAATGGTTGATAATATAAGAAACAACTATATTACGGACGCAAAGGTGCAAATGCTATTGGACAAGTATAAACCGCTCATAGAACCATTTATTTTAAGAAATCCTGATAATGACGTTTTATCAGAAAGTAACTGGCTAGAAGAATTTAATATTGTTGTGCCAAGAATATCTGAAAATGTGCAAAATTATAAATCTCAAATAGGTTCACCGATGCCTTTTTGGCAAGGAATGCGATATCAAAATGGAGTTTTAACTTTGACTTGGGAAGAGTCGATTGATTTTGAAGGCGATGCAATTGTTTATGATATTTTATGTGCGGATAATGTTGATTTTAACAATAGCATAGTGAACTTGGCAAATGTTGATCAAAATAGTTCAGACTTAAACGTAACTAGTTGGGGGGACGTAAGCTATTCGACACCTGTTGATTTGTCCTCTGGTGATAGATTATTTATGAAAATTGTGGCAAAAGAAAAATACAATCCATCAAATTATCAAATAGCGTTTGATAAAGCTGTGGAAATCGATGGTATAAAATATTTTGGAGTACTAGAAGTTAAGCTTGAATTTTAATGGGATTAAATCTTTAGCCTTTGGTTCGTTAAATAGATTTTTGTATACTACACGTTAATATTATAATTGTATTTTAGCGTTTGAGGTAAAAAGAGGAATAACATGATTGAGATAGATGAAATACAAGAGGAATCAACGAAGAAAGTAAAGGGTCACAAAAAAGAAGATAAGTCAAAAAAGAAACTCTCAAACCTAGTAGCTACATTTTTTAAAAACGCGCTTAGGTCTAACCTTGATTTGACTTCTTTAGCCGACACCAAGGCGGGTATTTTAATATCTATCAATGGCTTTATTCTCACTGTTAGCGTGACCGCTTCTGGTTTTGCCATTCATAACTCCATCATGACCTATGCCTTTATCTCTATTATCTTAACGTCTTTAGGATCTATAATTTTTGCTGTCTTAGCGGTAAAACCAAGAAGTAAAAATAAGTTAGTAAAAAAAGAGTATTTAGAAGGATATTCAAGTCTTTTGTATTATCAGGATATGGCGGACTTGACGCCTGAAGAGTTTT
>CALDOC010000040.1 GCA_937914675.1 uncultured Sulfurimonas sp. | reverse complement strand
ATTAATATTATTGATAAAAATGGAGAGAACGCATTAATTTTTGCTACCAACAAAGGCCATAAAGAGATAGTTGAACTTCTTTTAAGTAAAGGCGCGAATGTTGATTTTGTTAATAAGAATGGAGATAGCGCATTACTACTAGCTGCCTACAAAGGCAATAAAGAGATTGTCGAACTCCTCTTTAACAAAGGGGCGAATATTGAGCTGAGTACAAGTGGTTTTACACCATTGATAGTTGCAGTTCGAGAGGGTCATGAAGAAACGGTAGCATTCCTTTTAGAGCAAAGAGCAAACATTGAAGCTATTTATAAAAATGGAGAGAATGCATTAGCTTTGGCTATTTACAAAGACCATAGGAAGATAGTAAAACTCCTTTTAAGCAGAGGGGCGAAATATGATATAAAAGATTTAGAATTTCTGAAAAAGCTAACTAAAGTTTTATTTGATGGAAGTTATGAAAACATTAGAGAAGCCTGTGAAGATAGTAATAAAGGGGCTGTAGGGTTTTTTTTAGAAAAAGGTGCGGAGATTGAAATGGGCGATGGACATTCTGCCTCAGTATTAGCAATTGCGGCATCACACGGCGATAAAGATATTGTGGAACTCCTTTTGAATGCAGGAGCAAAGGTCGATATAGAAAATTTTCTGTTAACCGAGAATCTAACTAAAGCTTTATTTAACAAGAGTTACAAAAACATTGACGAGGCAACCAAAGACGAAAATAAAGGTGCAGTTGATTTCTTTTTACGTTACGGTGCCAACGTGAGTATACATAATGTAGAATTTAATAAAAAGTATACAAAAATGTTTTTTGGCGAAGCCTACGGTAGCATTGTAGAAGCTGGAATACATCACTGTAAAGATGCAGTTGAGTTCTTTTTCAGTAAAGGTGCCTCCACTGAAGCTAGAGATGAAAGAGGACGTACCGCGTTGATCTATGCAGCTGAGAGAGGTCGAAACGAGACAATAGAATTTTTATTGAGTAAAGGCGCATGCGCTGAAGATAAAGATGTATATTCTCATGCTTTGATGTTAGCCGCTTTTAATGGTCATGCACAAACGCTTAACACATTACTAAAAGTTACAAAGAACCCATTGTTTACAAAAGTAATAAACGCAATAAACTTAACTGGATACGAGAAAATATATTTCAAAGCAAGCGGTCTAAGAAGGGAACAACTTGGAGCCACCGTAGAGTACGTTACCGACTACAAAGGTCATTTTGATTGGAGCTCAAAACGTGATGAAATACGAAGCCTTTTGGGACTTAAAAACATAGAATTGATAGACAATCACGATGGCAAATATCTAATGAAAGTCTATAACGATTCAAATGAAGCACAACTTGTTGAAAGCTTAAGGATTGAAAATCAAAAACCGCAATTTATACGATTTGTCAAAGAGAACAACGCTTCGTACATTTTCTTTCGAAACCTTGACGGCGTTGATATAAGTCAATGGAGAGAGAAGCAGAGATTTATAGAAGATATTTTAAACATACCAGTCGAAATTGAACAGTATGATCATTCTCATATTTTGTGGGGCAAGTTTGGAGAAGAAATTTCAGTTGTTATAAAAGAGTCTTCCATCAGCGTTATGCCAGATCAATTGAATATTGGCGGAAAGTATTTAAAAACCGTTAATGAAGATGGCTATGAAACATTTTATTTTACGGGCGTAAAAGAACCCAAAAAATGGAATGATGCAAAAAGCGACATCATCAAAATAATCGGAAAAAGAATCGAAATTATCGAAGACGGGATAAACGTTAAACTAAAAGAAGCTACAGAGGAAGCGATACCTAGACTCTTAGATTTAAAAGACAGTCACAAAAACTCTCCAAAACTTTACTATACCCATGAAGATGGCAACAATAAGATGTACTTTTACACATTTTTACCTGAGTTGGACTTAAATGAGTGGAAAGAAAAATCAAGAAAGACGAACTTCAGAACTCTTTTTAACGAACCAAACAAAGTTTACTCTTTAGAGATTTACGACAAGTCAAACAAAAATATATACGATGGAAATTGGTATAAAGGTCAGTTGATAATTCTTCATGAAAAGGCTGAGATTCCAAGCAAAGAAGAGTTGTTTGATATTCGCATTACAGAAGAGATTCAAGACGATAAAATATTTTGGGGCTTTGGTTCCGGAAAAGATAAATACTATACTAGCATCAATTTATTTCCTCACATGATGATTATAGGAGCAAATGGTTCAGGAAAGTCAAACTTTATAAATGGAGTTATTTTATCACTGTTAAATAGTGGAGATAAAATCAAAAAGATGTATCTAATAGATTTAAAATCTGGGATAGAATTTAACCGTTATAATGAACTAGAGTCTGAAAAAATAGATGTCTTTAGTAGGGGAACGAAACCATCCAAACTTTTAGCAGCACTTCACGAAGTTGAAGTTGAGATGTACCTACGAGAAGAGTATATGGCGATGAATGGCTTTACGAAAATTGACAAGGACCCTATTTTTGTAATTATCGACGAATTTGCGCAGATTAATCTTATGCACGCAAAAGGCTCTGAACTGTTGGCAAAAGATGAAATTTACGATACTTTAACAAGAATAGGAACAAGAGCTAGGGCATCAAACATAAAACTCATAGTACAAACGCAGGATCCTAGAAGCGTTGGAGACGATTTGAAAGTGCATCTAATGTCTAGAGCCTTGTTAAAAACGCCAAAAGAGTTGGACAAAGACTTTACTCTACAAAACCCAGAAATGATGGATGAACAAGGTATCAAACATACAAGATTCGATAAGGGAAGATACGTCTTTGAAGATTATAATGATGGAGACACCAAATTTACGGAACTGCAATTTCCATTTATCGATCCAGCGCAAAATTTGCATATGACATATCAGAAGAAAACTCATATGCCAAGTGAATTTGACGATTCGATCTTTGATGAATATAAAGAATATATAGCAAGCGAATACGAATATTTGGCTAATACAAAGTTATTAAGTGGAGTTCATGTCAATGAAAATATAAAAACGCTAGAGCCAAAAGAACAAGTAGTAGAACCTCAAGCTTTTACTCAAGACTTCAATTTTGATGCGTTTTTGGATGAGGAGACTCCCGAAGAAGAAGCTTCGGAGGCTAGTGATGGGGACGAGTTCGCTGAGATAAATAGTCTTTACGCTCAAGCGGGATCTCTTTTGGCAGAATTAAAAGGAAAAGAATAAATATGGAACCAATATTTAAAAAATGTTTAGGCGCTCTAACGATGATACACGAGCAAGCGTTGCCAGCTATGGGAGAGTCTTACAAAAGATTTAACTACGATGCAAAAAAACTCATTCTTGAAAATCAGTGTTTAAACGAATCCAGAAAGTTTACCAAGGCCGCGATTGAAGCGCAAAACTCGGGTATGATAGAAAATGGTACGGTTAAAGGTGCTTTGGCTGAGTTGGCGGCGATTGACGAAAAGTTGGACAATAGGTCTAGGTATCTGAATGATCTTCTTGGTAGCATAAAAGATAAATTCACAAAAAGATCTAAATCCATTATGCAAAAAAACCATCACTATCTTAACGAGATGAAAAATGGTGACATTCCCGCCGAAGAATTGCTAGTTATGATTGTTACATTAGGCAAAGATATTCAAAAAGTGATGAATGAAGAAGTACCAGCTTATATGCAAGAGCTATCTTCATTCATAGATGACGCTGAGAGTAGAATATGCGACGATGCTTATAGACATTACAATAAAGTGATGAAATTGGACAAAGGCACTTTCCCCGCTGTAAGATTTAAAGAATGGACGTATTTGCCAGACTCTTTTCTTAGAACAAGTGGAGCGTTTGTAAATGACAGCTATATGGTTTAAAAGTAAGGAAAATAGATGAGGACTTATTTTCTCTGCACTTTTAATTACACTGATTAGATTAGCTCATTTATGTGCTATGTATAATATAAAAATTATAAAAAAAGAAGAATGATGCAAAAAATATATGAAGTTATTAAGAATGAAAAATCACAATACGACCGTTTATACGAAAAATCAAACTTTATTATTATTAGTATTTTCATACTTTTTCTAATAACTATGTATGCAATTAGATATATGACTATAGATATTGGTATAAATAATAGTAATTTTTATGATTTCTTTATGGGTAACTTTTTTTTATTACTTTTATCTATTATATGGATTTCCCTTACAATAAGCGCTCTATATGCTACCCTATTTATTGTTCTAATTACAGCTCCTCTATTTCTATCGATCTGTTGGGGAGTTATAGCAAATCTTCCTTGGTATAAGATGAAATTTTCATATCTATTTGACATTGCTTTTACAGATAAGTTTTTTACTTACCTTGAATTTGTTATTTTAATTTTTACGGTGATGTTAGCAATTAGATATATTGTCATAATATCTAACGAGAGAAAAAAACTTTTAAACATATCTACTCATCTTTTATTATTGTTGGTATCTACAGTTGCTATGTCTGTCTGGACCGTTAGTGTTCTAAAATCATATTTTGTAATAGTATATCAACTAGATCCATCAATTCATATATTGATAAGTGGACTTATTATATTAGTCACGTTGTCTTTTGAAAATTTTATCAGCCTACTATCTTATTTTGACAACAAACCAATTAAGGTATTAAGTATTGATCTTATATTTATTTTGTTTAGTATAGTATCGCTATTATTTGGAGTATATTTATACCTATTTGAAGACTTCTTAATGCTTACAAATAATGAAAATATCCTTATGTTATTATCTATACTGTTCGTAATTTATTTTTTGGTATATTTCCACGACGCTTGTAATCATTCTTTTGGATTTTCTAGCCGTATCATGTTACCTTTTAGTACACTATCTATAGCAATAGTCACATTTAGTAGTCTAGCTGTATTAGACTTATCTTTGTCGCAACAAATTTTAATGTCATTAATTGTTCTTT
>CALDOC010000039.1 GCA_937914675.1 uncultured Sulfurimonas sp. | reverse complement strand
AAAAGAAGTTTCATCCATCAAAGAGGGTTCAAATATCTATATTTTTAACGTTCAAGAACTTTCAAAAGCAAGAATTTTACTCTCTCAATACGTGCGAAGAGTATCTAAAATAATCAATCCCAATGAAAGTTTCATGCAAAAGAACGAGCTTCTCATCTTGGAAATATTGGTCGTTACTCTTTTGATTGTAATTTTTAGCGTAACCGCCACATACGCCCTGCAAAGAAAAAAGTTTACCGAACAAGTCGAAGAACTTACTCGCATGCAAGCGGACAAAGACGAGCTATATTCAAAAGAAATTTTATTGAGTCATGTTCTGCAAGAAGAGAACATGGCGTACTGGAAAGTAAACGCGCTAACGGGCGAGCTGCATTTGTCGAGCGAGCTCATTGACAAACTGCGGATTAACATGAGGGTATACAAAAACGACAAAGATTTATTGAGTTATTTTATACACTTCAACGATAAAAAACTCTTTCATGACAAACTTGAAGAGGTTAAATCTTCAAAAGAGTCTTTACTCTTTTTTCATAGAATAATAAACGCGAACAACAAAATACTAAATATAAAACATTTATTGTATTTTGAACAACGCGAACAAGACGCTCCCGCTAGCATTATTGGAATCATAAAATTTGACGAATAAAAGTCTTAAAATTACAGCGGTAGTTCTCATATTTCTATTTTTTTTGAGCGCGCCGTTTCTTCAGTCTTTTTTGTTTTCCACTCACAGCGAGGGTGCGATAATCGTCAACAAAACCATTCAAGCGGATTTTGTCAAAAGCGATAAAAAAATAGTCTTGCTTTTTTTTGGCTACGTTGGTTGTCAAAAAGTTTGTACTCCATTTTTAACGAAACTCTCTTCCATATACGAGTCTAAAGAGTTTCAAAGCGTACAAAACGACATAGACGTTATTTTTGTAAACCTAACGCCAGACGTCGAAGAGTTTCAAGCGGATCTTTTCGCCAAATTTTTCAACAAAAATTTCAAGGGCGTTTATCTCTCAAAAAAAGAGTTGTTCGCAATAGATAGAAAGTTCGCCATGTTTTTTTCACAATCCATAAATGAAAAAAGCGAATTAAACCATACGGACTATTTATATCTTATCGACAACGCAAATGACAAAAAAGCCTTAAAGAACATCTACTCCACTCATCCTCTACGAAAACAACAGTTAATTAATGATATTATTTCGTTAAAAAAGCAAGAATAGGAGGATGTTTTGTTTAAAATTTTAAACCATCTATTGACGTATCCAACAATTCCAAACTTTGCTAAGGGTAGTTTTGAAAAACTCTACGTACAATCCGATAAGGTAATGATATTACTGCTGATTTTGCAATGGGCGTTGTCCACGTTTGTCACTTCCATAGCTTACGATACGTATTTTTATGGTTTCTTCTCTGGAGCCATCATTGTTTTGCCAATTATTTTTTTATATCCATATCTAAAAGGCGATAAATTTTTTAGGTACTTTATAGCGATGGCCATGATGCTTTTTTCCGTGGTATTCATTCAACAGTATCTTGGCAGAATCGAGATGCATTTTCATATTTTTATCGTAATGGCCATATTGACTTTCTATAAAGACGCCGTTGTATTGGTCATAGCCGCGGCTACGACGCTTCTTCATCATATCGTCTTTAACTATTTGCAGCTTTACGAAGTATCTTTGTTTGACATGCCCGTTATGGTTTTCAACTATGGATGTGGATTTGACATAGTAGTTTTGCACGCCATATTTGTCATAATCGAACTTTTAGTTTTGGCTTATTTTGTAAAATTGCAAATTGAACACTTTGTCGATTTAAACGGAGCCAAAGACGAAGTCTCCTCTCTAAATGAAAATTTGGAACACACTTCTTTGCATGACAATCTTACGGGTCTGCCCAATAGACGCTTTCTTAACCAAGAGACCTCTTTCATCATAAGCAACGCGCAAAAAAACGATAAAAAATTCGCAACCGTCTTTTTAGATTTGGATCATTTTAAAAACATCAACGACACTCTTGGTCATGACGTTGGAGACGCTTTATTGCAAACCATAGGCATCATCATAAAAAACAACGTAGCAAAAAATGACATAGTTGCAAGAATAGGCGGTGACGAGTTTATTCTAATTTTGTCAGATTTCAGCAATACCTATGAGATAATCCCAATCATTGAAAATCTTTTGCAAGAGCTCAAAAAAGAAATTTTCATAAAAGGGTACACCTTAAGAGTCTCCGCAAGCTTAGGAATCTCCATCTATCCCGACGACGCCACTGAGATAAAAAGTTTGATGAAATACGCAGACATGGCTATGTACAAAACTAAAGCGGAAGGTAGAGACAATTATAATTTCTTTACGCAAACTCACAATGCGAAAATTCATACGGAAGTCGAAATGGTCAACGATATGCAAAGAGCTTTTTACGATAATGAATTTAAGCTTTACTACCAAGCCAAAGTAGACGTAAAAACTCAAAAAATCATTGGCGCGGAAGCCCTTATCAGATGGGATCATCACAAAAAAGGATTGATAAGTCCAATCCATTTTATACCGCTCGCTGAAAATACTGGCTTCATTTTAAACATTGGAAAACTTGTTATTACAGAATCAACGCAAGCCATAAAAAGATTTAACGATCTTGGATTTAACGACTTGACAATATCCATTAACGTTTCCACGAGACAATTTCAAAACTCCAATCTCTATGGAGATTTACAAGAAGCCATTCAAGAATCTAAGATAAATCCTAAACAACTAGCGATAGAAATAACGGAAAGCATCATGATGAGACATATCGATAGCGCTTTAATTATGTTAAAAAAATTAAAAGAGCTTGGCGTTTCAATATACTTGGACGATTTTGGAACGGGCTACTCGTCACTCTCGTATCTTAAAAAGTTTCCCATCAACACTCTTAAAATAGACAAAAGTTTTGTAGACGACATTCAAGACGATGAAAAAAAGAACGACTCATTGCTCGTAAACACAATCTTGGCAATGGGGAAAAGCCTAGGCATAAAAGTCATAGCCGAAGGCGTCGAAAACAAAACGCAGTTTGAGTTCCTAAAGAGTAGAGATTGCGACACCATTCAAGGCTATTATTTTTCAAAACCCATTCCTGAAAAAGAGTTTATCGCGTTGCTTGCAAAAGGAGTTTAAATCTCTTTCACAAACCCCATCGCCCTTTCATTCACAAACGCCAAATCATACCACTGCTTAGAAGGCGCTATTAGGTTGAGTCGCGCCGGATTTGAGCTACGAGAGAGCGCCACGTAAAACTGCGAGGGGGCGAAGATTTCATTTGTTTCGATTATCAAATCTTCGATGCTCATGCCTTGCGATTTGTGGATGGTTATGGCGAACGCAAGTTTGATGGGAAACTGGTAAACGCTAAAAAGGTTCTCTTCGATCATCTCTTTTTTTCCATCCACCGTTTTCTCTTTCCACATGGCTTTGCTCTGCGCCACCGTTTCTAGTTTTACCACTTTGCCATCGCTTTTTTGCACGTATACGTAAGCCGTTTCTATGTTTACGACCAAGCCTCTCTCGCCGTTGAAATAGTTCCATGAGTTTCTTGTAAAAAGGACGGGAGAACCCACTTTTAGCTCCAACTCTTTTTCTATTCTCGCGTCGTTCATGAATCGTTCAACTTCCGTATCGTTTGCGGACGCCAAGTGTTTTATGATTTGAGCTTCTTTTACGACGAGTTCGTTGTCGATAAACGCCAGTTGCGTTTTGTTGTGTCTGCTCGCCGACAAGTTTTTGCCAAACAAAAAAGTAAATTGACTTAGATCCGAGGGAAGAGGTTTTATGTATTCGTTGAGATGATTATGCACGCTCTCATCCACAAATCCAAATCGCACATGATGAAGAAGCTCTATAAAACGAATGTCGTCGGTTCTATATATGTGAGTGAGTTCCACCTTTTCAAATTCACATGCCAACCAAGCCTCCGACTCGAACGCGAAATGGACTTCTCCCCCTCCTCTCACAACCGGAGGAAGTTGCAAAAAGTCGCCAACGACTAAAAGAACGCCCTTAAAGTCCGCCTGTTTTAAACGCAGCGTTATCATCTCAAAAAGAGTGTCGCTCACCATGGAAATCTCATCTATCACGATAAGATTCATACTCGCTATGAGTTTTTTTATCTTCTTTTTTATCTCATGCTTACCGTTTTTTTCTAGTTCTTGCGCGTCTGACGCTATGCCCAAGTCTAAAAAGCTATGAAGGGTTTGTCCGCCTATGAGAGTCGCCGCCATTCCCGTAGACGCCAATTTTGCAACTTTTTTGGCTTCATTTTTAAAATGTTCTATGAGCTCTCTCGTGAGGGTCGTCTTTCCAACTCCGGCGCCACCGGTTAAAAATACGTTCTTTTTATCTTTGAGTTTATCTATTGCAATGTTCAAGTAATTCATATCCGCATTTTAACCTTAATCACAATAAATTCAGATAAATAGTGTAAAATGCCTGTCAATATATTTGGAGACATTAATGGACAATCGAATACTTATAGTTGAAGACAACAAAACGCTAGCAAAACTAATAAGCAAAAAAATATCCACCGCTTTAGACTATGAAGTCGACGTTGCGTACACTCTTGGAGAAGCAAAACTTTTTTTGCATAAATATAAGTATTTTGTGACTCTGCTTGACGTAAATCTGCCAGACGCCCCTGACGGAGAAATCATTGATTACATGATTTCAAAAGGTCAACGCGCCATAGTTTTAAGCGCAAACATAGATAAAGACTTTAGAGAAAAAATGCTCAAAAAGAACATCATAGATTACGTCAACAAAAGTGGCGTAGACGACGTAAACTACATTATTCAAAGCATTCGAAGACTTCAAAAAAACAGAGAACATAAAATTTTAGTGGTTGACGACTCCTTGGTGGTGAGAAAACAGCTCCAAACTCTCCTGCAAAACATGTACTTTAAAGTCTTTGCCGTAGCTCATGGAGAAGAAGCGCTTGGCATGCTAAAAACGCACGATGACGTTTCTCTAGTCTTAACGGACTACAATATGCCAGTCATGGATGGTTTGGAACTCACGCACGAGATACGAAAAATATATCCAAAAAACATACTCGGCGTCATCGCTCTCTCATCGGACGAGGATGATTCCATAATCGCCCTCTTTTTGAAAAAAGGCGCGAACGATTACATAAAAAAACCTTTTTCAAAAGAAGAGTTCTCATGTCGCGTAAACAACGCCGTCGAAGCGTTGGAAAACATCAAACTTCTCTCCGATTATGAAGTGAAATTTGACGATTTGTAATTCACAAACGGAGCTATTTAGATTTCTTGATTAGTTCAAATATGTCTTTTCTTCTGTCTTTAAGGTTCTTAACGCTTCCAAATTCATGCAACTCCGTCAAAAGGTCTATGTCGACGTCGGCTATTAAAACCATTTCGGTATTTGGGGTGGCTTCCGCTTTTACTCCGTTTGTGGGAAAAGCGAAATCGCAAGGAGTAAAGACCATCGATTGGGCAAACTGCATATCCATGTTGTGAACGTTTGGCAAGTTTCCCACGCTTCCCGCAATGGCGACGTAACATTCGTTTTCAATCGCTCTCGCCTGAGAACAATGTCTCACTCTCGAGTAGCCGTTTTGCGTGTCTGTTAAAAAAGGAACGAAGAGGATGTCCATTCCCTCGTCGGCGAGAAGTCTGCTGAGTTCAGGGAATTCGGAGTCGTAACAGATAAGCACCCCAATTTTTCCACAGTCCGTGTCAAACGTTTTTATGCCATGTCCGCCTTGCATGCCCCACACTTTCGCCTCGTCCGGCGTTACATGTATCTTTTCGTAGCGGTCGATCGTGCCGTCGCGTCTACACAAATATCCGACGTTGTACAAGTGCCCGTCTTTAATCTCGGGCATGCTTCCCGAGATGATGTTAATGTTGTAGGAGATGGCGAACTCCGAGAACTTCTGGATGATGTCGTGCGTGTGCTTCGCCAACTCTCTAATCGCTTCAGGCTCCGAGAGGTGGTTGTTTTCCGCCATCAAAGGCGCGTTGAAAAACTCTGGAAACAGCGCGAAGTCGGAACGGTATCCAGAAACGGTGTCTATGAAGTACTCCGCTTGCTGAATCAGCTCCGCTAAGTTTTTGTAAGGTCGCATCTGCCATTGAATCAAACCGAGGCGAACGATTTTTTTCTTCACGGAAGCGATTTTGCTTGGTTTTTCGTAGTAGATGTTGTCCCACTCCAGCAAAACGGCGAACTCTCCAGACGCCTCGTCGCCCGCCAAATACCCTTTTAAAATTTTCGACGGGTGAAAATCGTTGGATATTTGAAAGTTGAGCACGGGATCGTGAATCTCTTTTCTTTTTACCTGCTCGATGTACTCTTTTGGCGAAAGCTCATTTTCGTATTTGTGATAGTTTGGAATTCTTCCGCCAAACGCGATTCCCTTGAGGTTTAGTTTTTCAGTCAACTCTTTTCTGTAGTCGTACAAACGTCTGCCAAGTCTGAGACCTCGAAACTTGGGCTTTACGAAAACGTCGATTCCGTAAAGTATGTCTCCCTCGTCCGTGTGGGTGTTGAAAGTGTAGTCGCCCGTTATCTCTTTGTAGGTGTGGTGGTTCGCGAATTCGTCATACTTCACGATGATGGAAAAAGCGCATCCGGCTATCTCCCGTCGATTTTTATAACGACTTGACCTTCATGAAACTTTTCAATCAAAGTTTTGATTTGATGCTCTTTCCAATAAGCGTCCGGCATCGTCTCATACGACAATAGCATAACCTCTTTTAACTCTTCATAGTCATCCATACTCAGATATTTCAACTCAATGTTTTCTCTTATTTGCGTTTCCAATTTTTCTCCAATCATTTTTTAAAGAGTGATTTCCCTTTAAATATTTTATTTTAAATTATAGCCAATTTGCGTTACGAGTTAGGTATTGTATGCTAAAATGTATTTATTAATTTATGTCAAGGGGTGTCTTTTATTAGATAAATCCAATATATGCTTAAAATATTCTCTTTAATTGTTTTTTTATCACTCATGTCGCATGCGGGGGTGCTTCAACTTTCTTCGAAGTTTGAGGGCGTGAGCACATTTCCACACCTCTCTTTTTATGAAGACAAAACAAAAAAAATGGATATAGAAGAGGTGAAAAGCTCAAAGTTTAAAACCGAGAAATCCTTTCGTTTAAACAAGGGAGGAAGCGCCTCAAACTGGTGGCTAAAACTTCAAGTGCAAAACCCAACGGATAAGCCCATAGATTGGGTTTTAAGATTTAACCATGGTCAGATTGACGAGATTCAAAGCTGGCAATATAGTGAAAAAAACACGCTAATTTCGCATTTCTTAAAAGGCGATCACTTTACAAATCCATCAAAAATATCATTTGACGAGCGAACCGCGTTTGAGTTTAACTCGCAACCGAAAACAAAAGATACAATTTATGTAAAATTATCTTATGAAAAATTTGGATTGATAGAGATGTTTCATACGCTTTGGACTAAAGACGAGTTTTTAAAATCTCAACAATTTCGTTCTAATATGATAATAGGAATCCTTAGCGCTCTTTTGGCATTGTTGTTTTATAACATTTTCATCTGGTTTATTTTAAGGAAAAAAGAGTATTTTTGGTACAACGTCTATCTGATGGGCGTTATTTTTTCAATGCTTACTTTCAACCAGATTGGATCACACTATTTATGGAATAAATCACTTTATTTAATAGATATAATGCCTTTAATATCCGTCGTAACTCTCTTTTCTTCTTTTTTATTGTTTACTCGCGCGTTTTTAGAGACTCCTAAAGTTACGCCTAGAGTGGATAAGATTTTAATAGCTTTGATTTTCATCAATCTACTAGCTATCGTTTTATCCGTTTTGGGTCAACGCCATTTTGCAATAGCGCTTATACAAGTTAGCGTATTCGCTTTTATTTTTTTTCCAATACTTGGATTCAAACTCTGGTATGATGGATATAAAATAGCCAGAGGTTACGCCGTAGCCTCTCTAGTTTTATCCATTACGGTTATGATTTCGATTCTCCGTTTTTCAGAAGTGTTGCAAACGAATGAACTTCTCTATTGGGTAAGTAGAGTTGGATTTATAGTAGAGGGGATACTGCTCTCTATCGCTTTAGCGGATAGAATCGCTATTTTAGAACATGATTATATTAATGAGCAAAATAAAGTAAAACATGCTTTGGAAGAGGCAAAAAAAACATTAATATTTGAGGTAAAAAAGAGAACTCATGAGTTAGAACTACAGATGCAAAAAGCTGAAAAAATCGCCAGAACTGATGAGATGACAGGCATTTATAATCGAAGGGCTTTTTTAGAGCATGGAGAAAAGTTGATATATGACGCCATTCGCTATAAAACAACTTTTTCTTTAATCATTCTAGACATAGACTTTTTTAAAAAGGTAAACGACGCCTATGGTCATGACGCTGGAGACGCGGTTCTCATAGCCTTTACAAAAGAGATAAGCGCTTACCTTAGAGACAGCGATTTTTTTGCAAGAATTGGTGGAGAGGAGTTTGTAATTTTACTTCCACGCGCCACGTATTCGCAAGCGTTTGAAAAAGCGAACGCGCTGTTGAAAAAGATAAATCAATTGGAAACGTTTCATAAAGAATTGATGTTAAAAGTGACGGCTAGCATGGGGATTTGTCAATATATTCATAATAACGATAATCTTTACGCACTTATGGCAAAAGCCGATCAAGCGCTCTATTACGTAAAAGAGAATGGGCGAAACAGCGTTCATATATATGAGAACCGCTAATGGTTTTACTCGCTATAAAACTATCAACTCTCCAAAAGGAACCTCTTTTTCTTTTGGCGTCACCCACTTCACTTCATAGTTTGGTCTCTCATCGGGGAAAAAACCCTCTAAATCAGTAAAGTACAGAAGTAATTTCACGTCGTCGAACTCATGCTCCACAAACTTGAAAACAGGACGAAAATCAGTCGCTCCGCCACCTTTTAAAGTGACTTCCAAACTATCTCCGCTATAAAAAGTTTTGTGTTCTTGCATTTTGTCGTCACAGACCAAAAGCTCTATTTGGTAGTTTTGAACCAAAGACATCAAAAAATTCACTTCGCTCAAAAACTCGTTTAACAACTTTTCGTCAATGGATGAGGAACTATCTATGGCTATGACGAGTCTAAAGGTTTGGCTTACGCTAGAAGGCAGATAAATCCCGTAAGAGAGCAGTTTTTTACTAGGCGGCAACAAAACGTAGTCGTCTCTAAAGTACCTGTCAAGCGCGGATTTCAGCTCGTCTCTCCAATCAATTTTACCAAAAACGTCAAGCTTAAAAAACCGCTCAATCTCTCGCGGCGCTTCGCCTTTTTTAAATTCTCGCGTCAATAAAGATATGGCTTCTTCCGCTAAAAGTTGTTCTTGGAGTATCTCCTCTTGAAGCTCTTCTCGCGTCTGTTCTTGATTTTCTTTTTTGTCTTGAACGTCGTCGGAGTTGTCCGCCTCATACTCCAAGTTGTCGTCCTCTCGAAGAATGTCCGCTTTTAGTTCCGCGTAAATCTCTTCGGCGTAAAGACCCGCGAATCTTTTTCTATACTGCGCGCCATAAGGCATCTCAAGTCCATTTTCCACCAACATGTCGTTTATAGCCATATCGGTAGCCATCTGCCAAAGCCAACCGCTTCTGTC